>DATHEH010000245.1:0-13791 GCA_035318685.1 Ferruginibacter sp. | reverse complement strand
TTTTTGGCTACCATTTTAAATGCTGATCCACGCTGGTCTGCAGATACCGCAGCAAATTATGTAAGGGGGTTCATTACTGCTTATAAAAAAGTATATGATACTTCGGAGATCGTATTTAAGGATTTTACCCCTTATGAAAATGAAATAAAAAAAGGGTTGCAATTCTTAAAGCATTATTTCCCGAATTATAAAACGCCCCGCAAGATCATTACTTATATCGGCCCCCTTGATGGATATGGCGATATCCTGTCTGATGATGCCATTATCGTTGGCTTGCATCATCACCTGGGGAAAAATTATTCCTTATACAAAACAGCCATGGTGCAGGAAGTATATCCAGGGTATATCAACAACCGTTTTGAACCGGGTTATATAGCGGTTAACAGCATGAAAAATATGGTGCTGGATCTCTTCCCGGAAAAAATGGAGGACAAGCCCCTTGTGCAGCAAATGGTAGAAAAAGGAAAACGTCTTTATGTACTCAGCAAAATGTTACCAGGAACGGATGAATACAAATTAATAGGATATACCAAAGAGCAATTGGCAGATGTGTATGCACACGAGCGTGCTGTGTGGGACCTGTTTGTTCAGAATAATTTTTTACAGACAATTGATAACAATATCGTTAAGAATTATATCGGGGAGAGCCCTAAAACGCAGGAACTCGGAGAAGCTTCACCCGGCAATATCGGTTCGTTCACGGGCTGGCAGATCGTAAAAAAATTCATGCAGAAAAATCCTATGTTTAATTTGCAGCAATTAATGGATACTGATGCGGAAACAATCTTCCGTGAAGCAAAATACAAACCCTGATCTATGCAGCCTTAACCTGCTGTATCGTAGCTGCAGGTCTCTTGCCCAGCGATTTCATCACCCTGAAATGTGAAGCTACGGCTGCAGACATGGTATCATATTTATTATAAGGCATGTTATATTCCTTGCACTTTTCCATTACTATCTTGCTGATGACCGGGTAATGCACATGACTCACGCGTGGAAATAGGTGATGTTCTATCTGGTAATTCAAACCGCCTACGAACCAGGAAATAACTTTATTGCCCATCGCAAAATTTGCTGTAGTCCTCATCTGGTGTTCGGCCCAGGCCGATTCCATGTGCTTGGTAGCCTCCAGGGAAACGTGTTCAAATTCTGTATTTTCCACCACGTGCGCCAGCTGGAAGACCAGTGATAAAAATAATCCCATTACCACATTTAACACCATATAACCTGCAAGCCAGGGTAAAAATCCCCAAACCATTACCGGGATTGCTATATAAAAAGTGACATACAATATCTTTGTTGCCCAAAAAATAATGTGGTTCTTTGTAGACATCTTCCAGGCATCTGTTGTAAATATCTTACGGGAAAAATATTTTGTAAAATCCATTATGAATATCCAGAAAATAGTAGATAAAGAATACACCGGTAAAAGATACAGGTATTGCACTTTATGCGCAGGCACCCATTTTTGTGATTCGCAATGACGGATGATGGGGCTCTTGGCAATGTCATCATCAATGCCATCCACGTTGGTATAAGTATGGTGAATGATATTATGCTTTTGCTTCCAGAAGTAAGAGCTTGCGCCCATCGCATTTAAGCTTAGTCCTAAAAAGTCATTCAGCTTTGGCCTGGTTGAATAACTGCCGTGGTTGGCATCATGCATTACACTAAAGCCAATTGATGCAAGTGCAACTCCTAAAACTGCACACATTAACAGCGCAACCGCGCCACTTACGGGTACAAACAGTAATAAACAGTACATGGCTATTGCGGTAACAACAAGAATGATGGTTTTACTGAACAGCCTCCAGTCGCCGGTCTTTTTAATTTTATTTTTAGTAAAATATTCTTCTACAGAATTTTTAACGCTTTGATAAAAATCGTTGTTACGGTTTGAAAATGTAATTTTTGCCATAATGATAAACAGGTTGGTTAGAACATTGTTCTCACACAGGCTTCCTGTAATTGTAAAAAAGGGGATGATTTTCAAATTTAAGATCAGAGAATGGCTCTGAAATTATGCTCTTACTACTGAAAGGTAAGCCAAAATACGTTACAAGAAAGGTTAAATTAGCTCATTTTGAAGGGGGCATACATTTCAAAAGAAGGTATAGCAACATCAAATGTTTTTTTATTACTTATATTCTCCATTAAGTAAATACCGTGCATCTTGCCCATTTCCGTACGCAGGTTACAACCGCTTACGTATTGATAAGATTCACCCGGGTTTATTTGTGGCTGTACACCTACAACGCCTTCACCTTCCACCTCGCGTAAACTCCCGTTGCTGTCGTAGATATGCCAATGTCTTCTTAAAAGTTTTACCGGGAATGTATTACTGTTTTCAATCGTGATGCGATAAGCAAACATGAATTCGCTGTTGACCGGATTACTGTAATCAGGCTGGTAGTATGTTTCCACACTTATGGTAATCCCTTCTGAGATTTTAGAGATCATAGACCGATTTGATGTAAAAGTAGGAAGAAAAACCTGCTTTTTGTGTAAATCAGGGCGTCTTTACGTTTAAAAAGATTTTATGACAATAAAACGCATCATTCCCCGGGGAGCTGAATAGAATTGTTATATTTTTTTAGAAGACGTATATCTATTTTTTTGCAGCCACTGCAATACTTTATCCCTGTTATCACCCTGCACAATTATTTCTCGGTCTTTTACAGAGCCTCCTGTGCCGCAAAAACTTTTTAATTTTTTACCAAGTTCCTCCCTGTCTGCATCCATACCTATAAAACCTTCAATTAAAGTAACGGCTTTACCAGCCCTGTGTTTGGTATCCAAACGTATCTTTAATTTTTGTTGAGATGGCATTAAAGTTTCCTGCTCTTCTGTATTTTCTTCAGCCGGTTTAAAATTTGGATCGGTTGAATAAACCAATCCGCCCAATCCGGTTTTTTTCTTTGACATGATCGTATCTTAAATGATGACAGCTTTTAAACTCAGGTCGAGGCTTTTTGCCTGGTGAATGACGGAACCACTGGAAATATAATCCACACCGGTTGCTGCATAGGTTTCAATATTATCAAGGTTGATACCGCCGCTTGCTTCTGTTTCGTATTTACCATTTATGATTAGCAATGCTTCACTGATCTGCGCAGGCGTAAAATTATCCAGCATGATGCGGTCTATTTGTCCCACTGCCATCACTTTTTTTACGTCATCCGTATTTCTCGTCTCTACTTCAATTTTCAAACCGGGCTTTTGTTTTTGTACATATGCATATGCTTTTGCAATAGCTTTTTCAATTCCACCACAATAATCAATATGATTGTCTTTCAGCATGATCATATCATACAATCCAAAACGATGATTCATTCCACCGCCGATGCGAACAGCTTCTTTTTCCAGTAAACGGAAATTAGGTGTCGTTTTTCTTGTATCCAGCAATTTTGTTCTGAAGGGAGCCAGCTTAGCGGTGTATTGCCGGGTCAATGTAGCAATACCACTCATGCGCTGCATACAATTTAATACGAGGCGTTCGCATTGCAGAATGGTATGGGCTTTAGCTTTTACTTCAAAAGCTTTATCCCCTGGTTTCATTTCTTCGCCGTCATTTTTTAAAGGCGTAAAAATAATATCCGGCTGCATATACCGGAAGATCTTCTCGGCCACCTGCATACCGGCAAGTACACCCGCTTCTTTTATTTTTAGAACGGCTTTGCCTTCTGTACCTGCTGCAATAGAAGAAAGCGTGGAATGATCGCCATCACCGATATCTTCAGCAAGGGCATTTTTTATGAGTAGTTCTAACTGGTCGTTGAAATTCATAGCGACAAAGCTAAGGAGAACATAAAAACAAAACCCCGGAAATCCGGGGTTAATATTATTTGTTTTAAGGACTGTTATTTGTTTTCAAATGTTATTTCCTGCAATACCTGTTTGTCACCTCTTTGTTTCATGAATATGGTTGTTCTGAAAGAGCCAACTTTTGTAATCAATGTGCCGATACAGTATTGCGAACCGGAATTTTCTCCCTTGTGTATTATTTCAAAAGTTTTTACGCTATTTGAACTAAAAAAATCCTTTAATACCAATTCCGCCTGGCCTTTGCTGTAACTGTTACTTTTACCCGGCATATTGAGCTCAACCGTGTTATCGAAAAATTTTGCAACTTCGGATGAATTGCCTGTCTTCATTGCATTTATCACTTCATCAATACTTGAAAAAAGAGTAAAAGAAGAGAACAACGCAGTTACTGCCAAAAGTGTAAAAAAATGTCTCATATTTTCAATGTTTTTATCATGCAGTCATTTGTCTAAAAACGTGCCAACCTGTGTTAAAATTGCCGCCGAAAAGCTGTTTTTCTACTCCTATGACAAGAATCAATTGTACTTAGCTGCAAATATTTTAGTTTTACCGGATGGAAGGTAAGAAAGTTATACTAATTATCATGGATGGATGGGGTTTAGGCAAGGTAAAAAGCAGCGATGCTATCCAACATGCTCATACCCCCTTTGTTAGTTCTCTATATACAAAATATCCTAATACAACCCTCGTAACCTGTGGTGAGAAGGTAGGCCTGCCAGATGGACAGATGGGCAATAGCGAGGTAGGGCACTTTAATTTGGGTGCGGGAAGGGTTGTTTACCAGGAATTACAACGTATTAATGTTGCCATTCGCACAGGCGAATTTGCTGGTAATCAAATTCTTCAAAATGCCATAACCCGGGCTAAAGAAACCCATAAAACCCTGCACCTTATTGGCCTGGTAAGTGATGGCGGCGTTCATTCTCATATTAACCATTTAAAAGCCCTCACAAGCCTTTGTGCTGAAAAGGGTGTAAAAAATGTACTTATCCATGCTTTCACAGATGGCCGTGATACGGACCCAAGAAGCGGCTTCAGTTTCTTATCTGACCTGCAGGATCATCTTATAAAAACGACCGGAAATATTGCAACGGTTACCGGAAGGTATTTTGCCATGGACAGGGATAAACGCTGGGAAAGGATAAAGATCGCTTATGATGCATTGGTGAACGGAACAGGAGAAAGGACAGACAATATCCTTGCTGCAGTAAAGGCATCCTACGAAAGCGGGGTTACAGACGAGTTCATCAAGCCGATCATCAACAATGCCATACCAAACGTCAAGATCCAAAATGATGACGTGGTGATCTGTTTTAATTTCAGGACCGATCGTTGCCGTGAAATTACACAGGTACTTACACAGGCAGACTTTCCGGAATTCGGAATGAAAAAATTAGACCTTCATTATACCAGTATGACGCAGTATGACCAGAGCTATAAAAATGTGAACGTTGTCTTTGACAATGATGACCTGAAAAATACATTGGGAGAAATTTTACAGCAGAACAACAAAACACAGATCCGGATAGCGGAAACAGAAAAGTACCCACATGTTAGTTTCTTTTTCAGCGGGGGAAGGGAAGTGCCTTTTGAAGGCGAAAGAAGAATAATGATACCATCTCCCAAAGTAGCTACTTATGACCTGAAGCCCGACATGAGCGCTTATGAAGTAACAGAAGCGATCATACCGGAGATACAAAACAAAACAGCGGATTTTATTTGCCTTAATTACGCAAACGCAGATATGGTGGGGCATACCGGTGTTTGGAATGCAGTGATAAAAGCCGTGGAAACTGTTGATGAGTGTGTAGGCAAAGTGGTTACTGCTGCATTGCAAAATGATTACACTGTTCTTTTAACGGCCGATCACGGCAATGCAGATTACGAGATCAATGAAGACGGAACACCCAATACTGCGCATTCTTTAAACCTGGTTCCCCTTTTTGTTATTGACAATACATGGAAAGGAAATGTAAAACCTGGAAAACTGGGAGACATCGCACCTACAATTTTAACCCTCATGAACTTACCTGTTCCTAAAGAAATGACAGGAAACATCCTGATCTGACAAAAAATAAATATGTTTAAAAAAATTCTTAAAAGAACCCTCATCGTATTATTGATCGTATTTATAGCTATCCAGTTCATTCGCCCTGAAAGAAACATATCGGACAAGCCCATGCCGGATCATATAAATAAAGTATATGTTGTGCCGGAAGAGGTAGGCAAAATACTGAAGTCAAGTTGCTATGATTGCCATAGCTACAACACTTATTATCCCTGGTATGCCGAGATACAGCCGGTGCGCTGGTGGCTAGATGAGCATATAATAGATGGTAAGGGTGATCTCAATTTCGACGAATTCGGAACCTACTCTATCAGGAAACAATATAGGAAAATGGAGGAGATCAATGATCTCGTGAAAAAAGACGAGATGCCGATACCTTCCTACTTGTGGACACATAGTGAGGCTAAATTAAGTGATCAGCAAAAGCAGCTCATTTCAGGCTGGGTAACAGCAGTAAGGGATACGATAAAAGCCAATTACCCGCCCGACAGCCTGTTAAAGAAAAAAATAATTCCCTAACTTCGTTTGCTGTTTATGCGTGTGCCTGGTAAAAATATAACTGCCCTGGGATTATTGCTGTTACTGGCAATACCGCTGATCTTTTCTATTACCGTTGTAATAAAACAGAAGGTCTTACAATACCAACGCCGGGCACGCTTTGAATCAGAGGTATTACAAACCATCAGGATCTCCCCTGAAAAACTTTACTGGATAAAACCCGAGAAAGAGATATTGGTTGACGGAAAGATGTTTGATGTTAAATCCTATCACAAAGAGGGGGATAAAATATCCGTGACTGGTTTTTTTGACCATAAGGAAGAAAAGATGGTGAACCACATGAATACGCTCCTTCATCAAAAGAGTAAGCCCAGCAGTCCTTACGGTCATGCAATGGTTAAATTTTTAATGTTACCATTATATCATGAGCCTGCGGGCTTTTCCATCCAGGATAACTGGAAGACCATTGCACAGCAGTTTTTAAATTACACAGAACTGATACCCACCATCTCTTATGATGCGGTAGCGCCTCCCCCTAAATACTGCTGATCTATACCATTTTTTTTAGTAATTAATAGTTTGCTTAGTTCCATTAAGCGGGATTTTAAAGCATGCTATTTGTATTTTTTTTATTCCTAATAATTTTATATGAAACGTATAATACTATTTGCCATACCCCTGTTTTTTTTAACCATTACAGCATTTGCTCAAAAGAACCTGCGGGGAAAGGTTTTTGACGCATCAAATAATAAACCACTTGCCGGCGCTACGATCAGCTTTGGCAATTCCGGTACCACAACCGATAAAGACGGCCTGTTCGCTATTGACTGTAATAAAGTTGCCGTAATTACTGTTTCTTATGTTGGGTACGCAGCTTATAGCCGTACCATAAGAAATTGCATTGATGAGATGACCATATCACTTGCACCAGTGGGACAAAACCTTAATGAAGTGGAGATCACCGCTACTTCCAGCCAGAACAAATCGATCCTTTATCAGCCTTCCTCTATAACTAAATTATCCACCACAGAATTGAAAAGAGGCAATGGCCTTTTTCTTGATGATGCCATTAACGGCAATGTACCTGGCGTAACAATGAATCGCAGGGCAGTATCTTCCGGTCAGCAATTCAATATCCGGGGATATGGTAACGGATCAAGGGGGCCAAGGGGTGTAAGCAGTAATTTTGACGGACAGGGATATAAGGTATATTTAAATGGCATTCCTGTTACAGATGCAGAAGGTATAACCACCCTTGATGATATTGATTATGGCTCTGTTGGAAACGTAGAAGTTACCAAAGGGCCGGCCGGCACACTGTATGGATTAGCCATTGCCGGTGTGGTAAACCTGAGCACTATTAAACCTGAAAAAGGAAGGACTTCAATAGGCCAGGATATCCTTATAGGAAATTATGGATTGCAACGCTTCACCACTAATTTTCAAATGGGTCAAGAGCGTTCGTCACTTTTAGTTAACTACGGGCATCAAAAATCTGATGGATTTACTGTTCACAATAATTCTCATAAAGATTTTGTAAATGTTTTTGGTGATTTTCAACCTAATGCAAAACAAAATATAACTGTGTATGGCGGCTACAGCAAAAGTTATGATGAAAGAAGCGGTGAGTTAACCATAGCCCAATATGATAGAAACGATTTCTCCGGGAATATGGAATACATCAAAAGGAATGCACATAGCGAGGTGTTCACCGTAAGGGCCGGGGTTGGCCATATTTATAATTTTAATAACGCCATTTCTAATACCACTACTGTTTTTGGTACAGCATTCAACAGCAATGCAAGCTCAGCAGGTGGATGGACAGATAAACATACTACTAATTTTGGAGTCCGTTCTACCTTTAATACCAGGTTTTCTTTTAATAATATAAGCCTTAGTGGTATTACCGGTGTAGAAGCACAACGCCAGAACGGAACAACGCTTAGCTATAATATGATAGACCCACAGGGATCAGCGCATGCACCTAACTGGAAAATCGGTGATCCTTATTTTGTTATTGGTACTTATCCTACTACACCACCTGCAACACCTCCGGCTAATATAAGCGGGATCACTGCTGATGCTTACACCACAACAGCAACTACTTCACTCTTCACAGAATGGACACTGGCGCTGCCAATGGATATTTCTGTAACTGCTGGTATCGGCGTAAGCAACATGAAAATAAAACTGGATGACAGGTTCTATGTGCTCAACAAGCCCATGCATTTTGATACCATTTATAAAGGAATGATATCACCACATTTTGCAGTAAATAAAGTATTTGGCAAACAATTCTCAGCTTACTTCTCTTACAGCAAGGCATACAAAGCCCCGGTAAGTTCTTATTTCTATATCCCTTATGTAGCAACAACACCTGTTAATAATGTAACCGGCGTTGTCAACAACTATTTAAAACCTGAAATGGGTAATCAATTTGAGCTTGGTACCAAAGGAACTTTACTCAGGAACAGGTTAACTTACCAGTTCGCATTCTTTAATGCTGTATTCTCTAATAAAATGACCAACATAGCTGTACCTAATCCGTCAAATACGGCCACTTTATATAGTTATGTTGTGAATGGAGGAAAGCAGGATGATAAAGGCTTTGAAGCATTGGTGAAATACACCGGTTATCAATCGTCAACCGGCTTCTTCACTTCCATAACCCCTTTCATTAATTTTACTTACTCTGATTTTAAATACAAGAATTTTGTTTTTGAGTCGGGCACTACTCCTGCTAATAAAGTAGTGGTTGATTATAGCGGGCATACTGTTCCAGGTGTAGCAAAAGTATTGACCAATGTAGGGTTTGACCTAAATACAAAACCGGGCCTTTATGCAAACCTGACCTGGTTTTATAAAGATGATGTTACCGTTACATCTAACGGAACTGCTACCGGTGGCGTACCATCAGCATCCAATCCTGATTACCATGCAGGCAGCTATAGTTTGCTTAATACCAAACTTGGTTTCCGCCATAGTTTTGCAGGCCATTTTGATATTGATGCTTATTTGGGTGTGAATAATATCACCAATACCAAGTACCCGATCATGATCTTTGTGAACCAGATCCCTGATGCTTTTATAGCAGGACCAAAAAATGCCAATGTTTTTGGCGGTTTAAACCTGAAATACATTTTTTAATTCCTGGTTAAAGAGGCAATCTTAAAAAGACTGCCTCTTTAATTTTTAATACAACAACATGAAAAAAACATTTTTTCCAATAATATTTTCCCTGCTTGTTTTGCTCATTTCCTGCGGCAGGTTTGGAAACAGAGAAGTGGATGGAACAAAAGATATGCGTATCGTTTGCTTATCCAAGCATTTGACCGAAATGGTTTTTGCTTTGGAGAAGGGACATAATATTGTTGCCGTTGACCTTAGCAGCACTTACCCCGACAGCGCCAAATTGCTGAAGACAGTAGGCTATCACCGGGCGCTAAGTCCTGAAAGTATCATTTCGATGAACCCCCACCTGGTCATTCACAGTAATGATATCGGGCCCGACAATGTGCTTCCGCAGATAACAAAAGCAGGGTTGGACATAAAGGCTTTTGGCGGGGCAAATACCATCGATAGCGCCAAATTACTATTGAAACAATTGGGTAATTTCTTTGGTAAACAAACAAAAGCAGACGCCATAATTAAAAACATGGAAACAGGTATTGCAAAAGCTGCGGATACATTAAAAGCGCTGAACATAAAAGATTCCCTTAGGGTAATGATCATTCATTTTGGCCTACGGAACAACAACTATTTTATAATGAGCGGAAGGAACGGCGTTGGTGATAAAATGTTACGCCTTGCCGGTGCCACGCCTGCAACCTATACAGGAAAAGGCGGAAGGGAAATGAGTGCTGAAGCTGTTGCGTTGGCTAACCCCGACATTATTGTTGCAACCGATTTTGGTTACGACCGCATGGGCAGCATGGATAAATTCATCAGTAGTGTACCAGGTGTTTCTTTAACCAACGCAGGTAAGAACAAACGTGTCGTTCGTTTCGAGGAACATGACCTTATTTATTTTGGACCGCGTACCGGCGACAACATCATCAAATTGATCAACCTGCTTCATACCCCAACAAATGCTGAGAAAAAATAAATTCTTCTTTCCTGTCCTGGTCGCACTGCTGGTGATCGTGTTGGTTTGTGCGATCGCATTCGGTGCTGTCTCCATATTACCGTCGGATATGTTTTTATCCATAAAACATTTTTTTAACGGTGAAGGACCCGCAAATATCTATGAAGGCGTGTTTATACAATTACGCTTCCCGAGGGTATTGTTATGTGCCATTACGGGCGCTATATTGGCGGTTAGTGGTGTTCTGATGCAGGGGCTGTTCCGTAACCCGATCGTAGAACCGGGATTAGTAGGAACCAGTGCAGGAGCAGCTCTTGGAGCATCCATTGTATTTGTAATGGCACCAAATTTCAGCCCTGCTGTAAAAAGTTTTACCGGGCCTTTATTGGTACCCATTGTTGCCTTTGGAGGAGCTTTGCTTGCTACGTATATTGTTTATTCACTCGCAAAAAATGCAAAGCGGGTTTCTATAATGTCATTGCTGCTTATTGGTATAGCTATCAATGCAGTGTGTTTAAGTGGTACAGGTTTCATGAGTTATATAGCAAGGGATCCCCAGGCAAGGAGCATCACCTTTTGGAACCTTGGAACATTTTCAGGCGCTTCATGGCAACAGGTTTTTATTGTTGGCACAGTAGCAACGGTGATATTTATTTTTTCGCTCCGCTATTCCAAACAGTTAAATACTTTGTTGCTGGGCGAAGAAGAAGCAGGCTATCTGGGTGTTGATGCTGATAAATTAAAAAGGAGGATCATGCTTTTAAATACCGCAATGGTCTCGGTTGCCACGGCCTTTGTTGGCGTTATCAGTTTTATGGGGCTCATCGTACCACATGTTTTACGGCTGCTCATCGGAAGCGATAATAAAAGATTGCTGCCCGCGGCTATGATCACCGGCGCAATGTTGCTGGTGCTTGCAGATATGTGTGCAAGATTACTATTTGCTCCTGCTGAAGTTCCCATTTGTATAATAACTTCCTTGGTTGGTGCTCCCATTTTCATCATACTCTTAAAGCGCTTTAACCTGGTGCAGCATAAAGGAGGCTATAATGCTTAGAACAGAAAAAATATATTACTGCATTGGCAAAAAAATGATTTTAAATAATATAAGCACCGAATTTCATCCCGGTGAATTCAATATGATACTGGGGCCAAATGGTTCGGGCAAATCCACTTTTCTTAAGATATTCAGCGGCGAGCTGAACGGGTATGAGGGAACGGTGCTTTATGCGAATGAAAAGATCACCCATCTCAAAAAAGAAGAACTCGCCAAAAGCCGGGCAGTAATGAGCCAGCAGCCGGAACTGAGTTTTCCATTAATGGTTGATGAAGTGGTCATGATGGGGCGCTACCCTCATTTTGTATTTAACCCCGGTAAAAAAGACGAGCGCATTTGTAACGAAGTAATGGAGCGGATGAATTTAATACCCTTAAAAGAAAGAAATTACCTGACCCTCAGCGGCGGTGAAAAGCAGCGTGTTCAATATGCACGTGTCCTGGCACAGATCTGGGAAAAACCAAAAGATGGTTTTCGATACCTCTTCCTTGACGAGCCGCTCACCAGCCTCGACATCAATTACCAACAGGAATTTTTACAGATCGCCCGTGAGTTTAAAATGGATACAGTCCTGGTAGCTGTGATGCATGATATTAACCTGGCCATACAATATGCAGATAAGTTGTTTTTTTTAAAGGAGGGTGAGCTCGCGGCACATGGCAATCCAAAAGATATACTCACAGAAGAACTGATAAAAAATGTATTTAATGTAAAGACCAGCCTTATCAATAACCCGCTCTCCAACAAGCCCCTGGTTGTATTTGATAATGGCTGATAAAAAATTGCAGGCTGGTTACCGGCAATACTGTTCTATCAGGTGAAACAGGGCCGGATCTTAGGATCCGGCTTTTATCGGCGCCATAAAAATGAAAACAAAGAAAATAAAACCTAATTTCGCTCCCTGCTTATGTCACAGGCCCGGAAACATATAACAGCATTGGGATTATTGCTGCTCCTCGCAGTACCCGTTTTTTATTCTGTTTATACTTTGGTGAAACAGGAGGTCCTGCATCAGCAAAGAAATAAAAAATTCGAAAAAGAAACCCTCCAGACCATTACCGTTTCAGCTGAAGATATTTATTGGGTAAAACCCGAAAAAGAGATCTTTTTTGAAGGAAAGTTGTTTGACGTTAAATCCTATAACAAGGAGGGAGATATCATATTCCTGCTCGGCTTTTTTGATGATAAGGAAGACGAAGTAGTGAAAAAGATAGTACAACTTGCGGGCAAGGGAAATCAATCCAAAAGCCCTTTTAGTACTGCCGCTATAAAATTCTTCTTTTACCCGGTCTACATCAGCCAATCATCCTTTGCCTGTGGTGATGGCTGGAAATTTATTTCGCACCTGTATTATTCTTTCGATGAAATGGTGCCTGTCGCACCCCATTATTCTCTTATTCAGCCGCCCCGGGTATAGTTGCTGCTTTTTTTGAACACGTGACCTCGCAACAGGTGGCTCTATCGCTATGCTATAAGTATAGTAATGATTATTTATTTCTATTAAAACAACGCTTATGAACAAGTTATATATCCTAATGGGGTTATTGTTAATGACCCATGTGGTATCGGCACAGGAAAAAAATATCGCCAGGGACACTTCTATTGTAAAAGAAATGGAAGAGGTGGTGATCTCTGCCAGCAATTTTGTCGAAAAGAAAAAAAATATTGCACAAAAAATTGACATCATCAATGAAAAGACCATTGCACAAACGAATGCCCAGAACACGGGTGATCTTTTGATCAATACAGGAAAGATATTCGTGCAAAAAAGCCAGCAAGGTGGCAGCAGCCCTGTTTTGAGAGGTTTTGAAGCCAGCCGGGTTTTACTGGTAATTGATGGAGTGAGGATGAATAATGCTATCTACAGGAGTGGCCACCTGCAAAATGTTATCACTTCCGACCAGAACTCTTTACAACGTGTGGAAGTCATGTATGGGCCTTCTTCAACTATTTATGGTAGCGATGCACTTGGTGGCATTGTTCACTTAATTACCAAGTCACCGGTACTATCAGGAAATAAGAATTTTTTAATTGCCGGTACAGCATTTGGCAGGTACAGCGGCGCTAATAATGAAAAAACCATTCATGCGGATGCAAGTATTGGCGGCAAAAAAATTGCCTGGTTCCAGTCATACAATTACAGTGATTTCGGCGATATGAAAATGGGCAGCAACTACCCGGATAAATATCCCAATTTCGGAAGAAGGAGTAATTACGTTGGCAGCATTAACGGTATAGATACTGTACTTGTTAATAAAG
>DATHEH010000244.1:0-6014 GCA_035318685.1 Ferruginibacter sp. | reverse complement strand
AACGGGGATACGGCTCGCAAATTCAGAATAGCACAATGCTGTAAATGCACAGGCAATACCTGTAATGATGAACAGCACCACAACCCCCGGCCCGCCGTTGAATACCGCAAAACCAAGACTGCTGAAGCTTCCTGCACCCAGGATAGCAGCGATGCCAAAAAAAGTAAGGTCTCTTACTGTCAGTACTCTTTTAAGCTTTTCCCCACCATGCGGATCATCGCTTCCCTCAGCTAAAATATTTTCGATCTTTTTTGTGCGGAATAAAGAATTAGACATGTTGGTTTTGGTTTAAGAAAAAGTAAATTAGCGAAATCTTTGGAATATCGAACAAGCCCGCCCGGCTGAACACCGTTCGGACGGTGAACAAGGAATGCTGAATTACCAAGGATCACATTTCGATCATCATTCATAATTCCTTGTTCCTTGTTCATTATTCATCAACTTTCCCTCATCATCAAATAATCCGCGAGCTCCCTCAATGGTTTTTTACGAACGGACACCACGGCAGCATCCTCAAGGTGTTTCAGAGCGGTTTGCAGGTATTTGTCTTTTAATTCACGTGCCCAATTATCTACTTTACAATCTTTAAATATTTGCAGAACACGGTTCACCTTATCAGCAGGGTCGGTTTTGATAAGTTCTTTTAATTCCTTAAGCGCTCCCGGCGCTGCGGATTCAAACGCATGGATCATCAAAAAGGTTTTTTTATTGGCCAGGATATCGCCGCCAACCTTTTTACCGAATTTCTCCGGGTTGCCAAAAGCATCCAAATAATCATCCTGCACCTGGAAGGCAATACCCAAATTCTTTCCGAACTCATACAGGTGTTGCTGGTTGCCTTCCCCGGCTCCTCCCAATATGGCACCAAGCTGCAGGCTTGCAGCGAGCAGGACAGAAGTTTTTAAGGTGATCATGTTCACATACTCATCCATACTCACCGTTTCTCTTTTCTCAAAATTCATATCCAGTTGCTGCCCCTCGCAAACGGCGCTGGCGGTATTATTAAAAAGAAATAAAACCTTTTGCAAATGTGCTATCTTGATCTTATTGAGGTATTCGTATGCCTTTACGAACATCACATCACCTGCAAGCAGGGCTGTTGATTCACCATACTTTGTATGCACGGTATCCATACCACGCCGCATGGGCGCTTTATCCATGATGTCATCATGTATCAAACTGAAATTGTGGAAGAGCTCTATCGCTGCTGCGGCATTGTATGCATCCGGGTCTATCTCATCAAACAACTGGTTGCCCATCAATACACAAACAGGGCGGATCCTTTTACCACCTATGCCAAGTATATACTGTGCAGGATCATACAGGGTTTCCGGCTGTACCGGGAAATGACGAATGTTGAACCTTTCTTCGAATAGCTTTGAGAGCTCAATAAATGAATGCATAGATACCGCGAAGATACAAAGACACTAAAGAGCAGTGGCTTTGGAGTTGATAAAAATTATCTTTTCTTTTTGCTTTTTTGTTTGGGTACAGGTTTAGCCTTAGGCTTATGTATTGGCTGTGGCTTTGGCGCATGTGCCTTCTTTCCTGCTTCAGGTTGAGTGGCGCCTTTCTTCGGCGGAACCCAGTCATAATCCAATTGTCTTTTACTTAAATTGGCTGCCACTACTTTTATCCGGACACGGTCGCCCATCCTGAACTTTTGTTTTGTGTTCAAACCAACAAGGGCATAGTCCGTCTCATCCAGCCGGAAATCATCATAGTCGCTTAGGTCTCTAACGGTAACCATACCCTGGCATTTATGAAGAACGGTCTCCACGAAAAATCCAAAAGAAGCAACACCGCTGATGATACCATCAAATTCTTCTCCCAGGTAATCCTTCATGAACTCCACCTGTTTGTATTTATTACTTGCCCGCTCGGCTTCCATGGCCTTACGTTCCCTGTCGCTGCAATGCTTGCATTTCTCATCCATTTTCTTGTCTGGCCGCAGGTTCTTTTCCAAACACTCTAAAAGAATGCGGTGAACCAATACATCCGGATAGCGGCGGATGGGAGAAGTAAAATGACAGTAATGCTCAAATCCCAATCCATAGTGGCCGATATTGGCTGAAGTATAGATCGCTTTTGACATGGTTCGGATACCCAGTTGTTCCAGCACGTGCTGTTCGGGTTTACCTTCCACATCCTTCAGCATCTTGTTAAATGAAGCGGCAACCGCACGCTCATCATGCAGGTCAAATGTATAACCGAACTTTTTTGCAAATGCAACAAAGGGTTTTAATTTTTCTTCGTCCGGCTCATCGTGTATCCGGTAAGGAAAAGGTATCGGCTCCTTATTCACTTTTATCTTGGAAACATATTCGGCGATCGTCCTGTTGGCCAGCAACATGAATTCTTCGATGAGCTTATGTGCATCTTTACTTTCTTTGACAATGATACCAATGGGTTTGCCTTTCTCATCCAGTTCAAAGCGCACTTCCTGTGATGAGAAGTTTATGGCGCCATTCCTGAACCTGTCTTTCCGGAACTTTTGCGCCAGTTCATTCAACAACACGATCGGTTTATAATGAAGTCCGTCTTTCTTCTCAATGATCTCCTGCACTTCTTCGTAGGTAAAGCGATGGTTACTGTGTATGATGGTCTTGCCTATCCAGCTGTGCTTTATCTCTGCCCTGTTGGTGATCTGGAAGACCGCGGAGAAAGTATACTTATCTTCATGTGGCCGCAGTGAACACAATTCATTGGATATTCTCTCGGGCAGCATTGGGTTAACCCTATCCGGCAAATACACACTGGTGGCCCTTTCATAAGCCGTCTTATCCAGTAATGTTCCGGGTTTTACAAAATGGCTTACGTCGGCGATATGCACACCTATCTCGTAATTTCCATTGTCCAGGTTCCTGATGGATATGGCATCATCAAAATCCTTTGCATCAACCGGATCGATGGTAAAGGTTAATATGTCCCTGAAATCTTTTCGCTTCTTTATTTCCTCGCGGGATATATTTTGCGGCAATTCCTTTACTTCCTGCAGCACTTCTTTATCAAATACCAGCGGGAATCCGGCCTCGATCAGGATCTCCTTCATCGCCATGTCATTCTCATCCTCAGACCTTAAAATGGTCACCACTTCGCCCTGGGGCTTTTTATCATTTTTATTCCAGCTTACAAGTTTTACCACTACCCTTTCATTATCCTTTGCACCGTTCAGTTTATCTTCCGCAATATAAAAATCCGGCAAAGGCTTTTCAGACGCGGCGACAAAGAATGCAAAATTCTTATTGAGCTGGATATTACCTATGAACTCGGTTTGTTTTCTTTCTGCAATATCTATGATCTTACCCTCCGGTCTTTTTCCCTTCGGCGTGCCCCTGTTGACCTGCACCCTTACCATATCTCCATGAAAAGCCCGGTTGAAATCATTAGGGCGAACGATGATATCCTTATCAGATCCTTCTACTATTACAAATCCCATCCCGCTTCGTGAGATGTCTAGTCTTCCCTTTACAATATCAACCTGTGATGATTTTTTAGGAGGGGTATTTTTTTTATTCATATTTTTTCTGCCGTTAAGTCTTCAAGGCTTTAAAATCCAGAACAATTTTGGTAACTGCCTGTTTTTGTGCTTTTCCAGCCTGCAATGTACCAAGAAATTGCTACATTCGGCTAAACCAAGGATTGTGCAGCCACCCACAAATTTTCCACAACGGCTCATTACCAAAACGATATGGATATTGTCGCTGGTGAGTTTATTTACAGACATGGCCAGTGAAATGCTTTATCCTGTAATGCCACTTTTTTTAAAGCATATTGGCTACACCGCCATTTTTATTGGTGTTCTGGAAGGCATTGCTGAAGCCGTAGCGGGTTTAAGCAAGGGTTATTTTGGTAAACTAAGTGATACCAGCGGCAAACGTTTGCCCTTTGTACAGTTAGGTTATGCTTTGAGTGCCGTAAGCAAACCAATGCTGGCCATTTTTATTTATCCCTGGTGGATATTTTTATCCCGGACGATCGACCGGTTGGGTAAAGGCATACGCACGGGTGCAAGAGATGCTATGCTGAGCGATGAATCTACAAAAGAAACAAAAGGACGCATATTCGGATTTCACCGCAGCATGGATACATTTGGCGCTGTGCTGGGCCCGGCAATTGCCCTTGCCTGGCTTTATTTCTATCCCAATGATTATACAACACTTTTCCTGATCGCTTTTTTGCCGGGATTGCTGGCCATTGCTGCAACCTTACTCATAAAAGAAAAGAAGAAGCCCGCATCAAGCAACGACCAACGTTCAACTGTCAATTTCCTTGCCTTTGCCTCTTACTGGAAAACCAGTCCGCAGCAATACAAAAAACTGGTCACCGGCCTATTACTTTTTGCATTATTCAACAGCTCAGATGTTTTTCTTTTACTGAGAATGAAAGAAAGCGGCCTCAATGATACAGCAGTTATCGGGATCTATATTTTTTACAACCTGGCTTTTGCTTTGCTGGCTTACCCTATTGGTATACTTGCCGATAAATTGGGGTTAAAAAAGATATTCATGGCAGGGCTCTTTGTATTTACCCTCGTGTATGTGGGCTTTGCATTCAATGATAATATATACATTTTCCTTTTTCTTTTTTTATTGTATGGCCTGTATGCCGCGGCAACAGAAGGTATTTCAAAAGCATGGATAAGCAATATTGTTGATAAAAGCGAGACTGCTACTGCCATTGGCACATACTCCGGGTTCCAGAGCATCTGTTCATTGATCGCCAGCAGCCTTTGCGGGGTGCTGTGGTACAATTTCGGATCAATGGCAACTTTTTTAATAACAGCTGGAGTTACGATAACTGTTATCATTTATTTATCCTCTTTTAAAAGATCCGGCACATCAAATTCCGTAATTTTAAAACCTAACGAAACATTATGAATTCATACGATACCGTAACTGATGCCTTAACGGGCCTGAAACAAAGAGGCTACACGCTTGACTTCAATGTGGCTTTTGATAAAATAACCTGTTCCGAAAATGGGATCTGCCTCAACCCCGGTGAGTTTGAGATCGTGGAAGTTCACCGCTTTGAAGGGAACACCGATCCCGGGGATGAGAACGTGGTATATGCCATCGAATCAAAGGATGGAGAGATCAAGGGAGCTATGAGCAGTGCTTACGGAATGCATGCAGACCCGGTATCAAATGAAATGATCCAAAAACTTTCCATGCATAAAAAATAAACCTATAGCTATGCCGGTACTCAACCGAAGAAACTTTATAAGAACATCAGCACTCACGGGTGCAGCCTTAACAGTAACCAATTCCATCAAAGCATTCTCTCCGGCAAAAAAAAGCAAAGTACGCATCGGCATGATCGGTGTGGGCTTCCGCTCACATGAGCACATGGGTAATTTTTTACAAAGAGATGATGTGGAGATCACCGCTATTGCCGATCCGCAGCAAAGAAGTATTGATGAGGCGCTCACCGTGTTCGCAACTTACAAGCGCCCGGTTCCTGCAATATATAAGAACGGGAATGAAGATTATAAGAACCTGTTGAAAAGGGATGATGTGGATGCCGTGATGATCTGCACACCATGGGAATGGCACAGCATACAGGCCATTGACGCCATGAATGCAGGGAAAATACCCGGTATGGAGGTTTGTGGAGCGATACAATTGCAGGAATGCTGGGATGTTGTGAATACTTCTGAGAGAACAAAGGTCCCTTTAATGATGATGGAAAATGTTTGTTACCGTCGCGACGTTATGGCGGTATTGAACATGGTACGCAAAGGGATGTTTGGAGAATTATTGCATGGACAAGGCGGCTATGAACATGACCTGCGGGGCGTACTTTTTAATGACGGTAAAACAGCATACAACAGCGGCGTGGAGTTTGGCCCGAATGCATACAGTGAAGCACAATGGCGTACCGAACACAATTTAAAACGCAATGGCGAATTATATCCATCGCATGGCCTTGGCCCTGTTGCGGTAATGATGGACATCAACCGCGGTAACAGGATGACCAGGCTTTCTTCTATTGCATCAAAAGCAAAGGGACTG
>DATHEH010000243.1:0-4048 GCA_035318685.1 Ferruginibacter sp. | reverse complement strand
TTTTGGGCTGGTGTACGGAATTGTGCAGGAATTCTGCAATGCTCCAGGCAATGCTTATCCCGTCATAAGTTGATGTGCCCCGGCCGATCTCATCCAGTAATATCAAACTTCGCTTGGTAAGATTGTTGATGATGCTGGCAGTTTCATTCATCTCCACCATGAAAGTACTTTCGCCTCCGCTCAGATTATCGCTTGCCCCTACTCGCGTAAATATTTTATCCGTGAGTGGAATTTTAGCATCCGAAGCAGGAACGAAACTTCCCATATGTGCCATCAATGTGATCAATGCCGTCTGGCGCAGTATTGCACTTTTACCACTCATATTGGGACCGGTCAGGATAATGATCTGCTGCGCATCCGGGTCTAAAAAAATATCATTGGCAATATAGGTTTCTCCAACAGGGAGGTTTCTTTCTATCACCGGGTGGCGGCTGTCTTTTATATCGAGTATAAAATTATCCTGCAGCAAGGGTTTTTTATAATTGAACTGGAGTGCATTGCTGGCAAAACAACATAAGCAATCCAATACCGCCATCACGTGGCCGTTCACCTGCATGGGCGCTATATAATCCTGCAACTCATTCAATAGTTCTTCAAAAAGTTGCATCTCTATGCGGAGTATCTTATCCTCTGCACCAACAATTTTTTCTTCGTACTCTTTTAATTCGGGTGTTATGTAACGTTCGGCATTCACGAGTGTTTGCTTCCGTATCCAGCTTTCCGGCACTTTTGTTTTGTGTGCATGGGTTACCTCCAGGTAATAACCAAATACATTGTTGAAACTTATTTTTAAGGAAGATATGCCGGTTGCGAGTGCTTCCTTTTGTTGCAACTCAAGCAAATAATCTTTTCCGCCACTTGCAATTTTTCTTAATGCATCCAGTTCTTCATTAATACCTGCGGCGATCACATCGCCTTTGGATGCGGCGGCAGGAGGATTTTCCTTTATCTCCTTTATGATCTTATCTAAAATGTATTTGCAGGAGTTGAGCGAATCTCCCAACCTTTTTAAATAATCATTTGACGAGTGCTCACAAATTGATTTTATAAGTTCTGTTTGCTGCAGGCCCCTGGCTATCTGCAAAACTTCCCGTGGGTTTACTTTTTTCAGGGGCACTTTACTTACCAGCCTTTCCACATCACCGGCTTGCTTTATATATTGTGATATCTTATTGCGGAGATCGACCTCCTTTATCAAAAACTCAACTGTGTGTAATCGTTCATTGATCCTTGCTATATTATTTAATGGCAGCACCATCCAGCGCTTCAATAACCTTGCACCCATTGCAGATACAGTAGTGTCCAAAACTTTCAATAAGGTATTGCTTCCTTCCGCGCCGCCAAATAATTCCAGGTTTCGTATGGTGAACCGGTCCATCCACAGATGTTCTTCCCTGTCTATTCTTTGCAGTGAAGTAATATGACCCAGATTAGGGTGTTCGGTATCTTTTAAATAATGCAGTATGGCGCCTGCTGCAATGATACCGGATGCCATGCCTTCAATGCCAAATCCTTTTAAGCTATGTGTTCCAAAATGTTTTAACAGGCTTTCCGTTGAATACGCTTCAGTAAAAATCCATTCCTCCAGGGTGTAGGTAAAAAATTTTGACCCAAAGGTCTCTTTAAAATATTTTTGCTGGCTGCGGCGGAAGATCACTTCTGCCGGCTTGAGGCTCTGCAATAATTTATCTGCATATTCCTTATCGCCTTCCGCTACAAAAAATTCGCCGGTGCTGATATCCAAAAATGCTATACCGATCTTTGCTTCTTCTATGTGCAGGGCAGCTAAAAAATTATTGCTGTTGTGTTCCAGTAATTTATCGCTGGTGGCAACACCCGGGGTAACCAATTCTGTTACGCCACGCTTAACTATCCCCTTTGCCATTTTAGGATCTTCCAGCTGATCGCAAATGGCAACACGATAACCCGCCTTTACGAGCTTGTGTAAATAAGTATCTAAAGCATGATGTGGAAAGCCTGCCAGCTCTGATGCGGCCGGGTTTCCATTATTCCTTTTGGTTAATGTAATGCCCAGAACGCCGGCTGTGGTAATGGCATCCTGGCCGAAGGTCTCATAAAAATCTCCAACCCTGAAGAGCAAAATGGCATCAGGGTATTTGGCCTTGATGGCATTGTGTTGTTGCATTAAGGGAGTTTCCGCGGTTGCTTTAGCCATGGCGGCAAAAATAATGAATTGCTATCGCAATTTCGGGGCTAAACCACAGATGGTCACTGATTTTTATCACAGATTTTCACAGAAGTTGTGAATTTCCATCTGTGCAAATCTGTGAATCAATCTGTGCCATCTGTGGTTATTTATCAATTCTCGTGTTTTGTCAGTATTTCCTTCTTCATCTTTTCCCAAAGTCCGTCAAAGGTCTGGTGGTTTTCTTCTTTCCATTTTTTACTAAAGGCTTTCATTTTTTCAAGCCGGTCGTCTTTGGTCAGGGCAAAGAAGGCCATGATGGCTTCGGAGTCGTTATCAAATGCCATTTGGTTATAGAGTTCCTTGAGTTGCTGTTCTTTGCGGATATTACTGTTGGCAATATCTATTTCCATTTGTTCCCGCAGCATAACTTTTTCATCATAGCTGCCCGATGGCAACATGGTCTTGGCTATTACCGGCATCAATTCGATCAGCATCAAAATAAATACGATAAGGTAGTAACGGAACCGGAGGGCGGCATTATTCTTTAATAAATTATTCAGTGCTTCAACCCTTGTTAAAAATCCATTGTTCAGGTACAGGGCAAAATTGGCTTCTTCCGCTTTCATCTTATTGTCCATGTCTTTTAAAGCAGCATCCGCGGTGTCAAGCCCCGGCTGGCTTTCTTTCAACAAAGCCTGGTATTCGCCATCCAGCTTTTGATATTCATTCCTTTTGGCGATGGCAATATCCTTAATGCCTATCTTACCTGTGCCACCACTGCCATCCGTTTCTGCTAAAAAATTTTCCCTTGCTTTTGAAACCGCATCATATTTTAACGCCAGGTCATTTTTTATATCAGCAAACTGTTTTGTTGCAGCAGCTTTCTGGTTCTTATAAAGTATTTCCAGTTCCTGCTGCTTTAACATCTTCTTTTTTTCATTATCCAGTGATGTCTGCAGTTTTATTTCTTTATCGAACATATAAAGAACCGCAGGTTGTGCCATAAAAGTACCGATCGTAACTGCCAGTAATCCCCTGAACAAAAGCGGGGCAAGTTTCCTTTTATTGAATTTGGTGATGCCCTTTATCAAAGCCCGGTCGATGGTAAGTATGACAAAGCCCATAAATAAACCCAGCGCAAGAGCAATAAAAAAAGAATCAACGATGGTGCTGAAAAAATAGGTCCAGGTAAAAGTTGCAAAAGCCCATGTTGCCAAAACCGTCATGCCGATTATCCGGTAACGGTTACGGTCCACAACGGAATCAATTAAAATTTCTCTTTCAGCAGTAGATAACCACCATAAGAACTCCGTGAATTGCGATGGCTCATAAGATTCCCTTAGGGAAACTGCGATATTTTTTTCCATGGTATAAATGATTAGGTGATCCTATAAAAAAAGAATCAATAGCGGAGTTGAAGTTGAAGGATTGCAAAATAGCTATTCCCGGTGGATTAACGCAGCCCGGGGATTACTTATTTTCCTGATGGCAATACATTAACAGTTTGTTAGTTTAAGCGGTTAAACCAGTGTTGTCAAAACCCGTCTATTAGCATATCTTTGCAGCCGTTTAATAACGGTTGATTTTTTATATTAAATACGCAAAATGAAGAAGATCTCAGGCCTGGCTATATTAATGATGGCATTTATTTTTTCCCTTTCCGCACAGGTCCCTAAAGGGATGGGCAACAGTGACCCCGACGCAAAGAAGATCCTGGATGCGGTGAGCGCAAAATTCAAGAGTTTCAAATCGGTTCAATCAAAATTCAACTTAAAAATCGAGAACAGCAGTAGCAAAATATTAGGCAGTAAGACCGGTACAGTATACATGAAAGGTACCAAGTACCGTATCAATGTTACCGGCCAGGAAATATTCTGTGATGGCAGTAACATATGGACA
>DATHEH010000242.1:0-7691 GCA_035318685.1 Ferruginibacter sp. | reverse complement strand
CTTTTATTAAGTTCTTTCTTACCAGTGGCTCAAATAAATTCCTCACCCGCGTTGACCCGGCCATCCCATCAAAGTAGGAAACACCCATTATTACTATGTTGCAGGCGGCTGAGGTCATTGTTAAGATGCTATTGAACTAATTACTTCTTTAAACTGATTTCTTATTTTAACGGAATTATAATTTGCTTCTGCTATCCTGATCGCATTTGCAGCGATCTCTTTTCTCATGTCATCATTTGTAACCAAATCGTTGATCGCTTCTGCAAGAGCCTCAATATTATTTTCGGTAACCACCTTCGCCCAGTTATTTCTTTTGCCGTCTTTCATAAGCGCCGTTTCACCCGGGCCAAACATGATGATCGGGGTTCCGCTGATCATATACTCCGGCGCCTTGGTAGGCATGGAGAATTTTATGAACCTTATCGATTCTTCAGAAAAATCATAAGGCAGGTACAGGAAGTCTGCTTCGGCAAAAACCCTGGGCAGTTCACTGTAGGCTACAAGTTCTTTGTGTCTAACACATTTATATTTGTCAACCCATACCGGCTTATCTTTCGTTTGCAGAACGAATTGCACCGACCTGTTGAATTTGCTGTTCACCTGCTCAACCGCCCGGGCAATGGTTTCAAGAGAGGTATCGATACCTGGGCCGATCCTTCCTGCATAAAGTATCGCAGGCGATGAACCCAATTCATAATTTTTCCTTTGGTGGCTTTTCCAAAAATCGATCTCTATCGGGTTATGAAAAGTAGTGAAGTCCCTGCCATACCTTGTTTTATATTCTTCCGCCATATCGTGGCTGATACTTAACAATATGGTTGACCTGTTCAATAAAGTCCTTAATTCCCTGTCTATTCTTTTATGCCAGAATTTTTTGAATGGACCTTTTTGACTGATCGTTGAAGGCCAGTCATCCATTACGTGATAGATCATTGGCATTTTTAAGTACTCCTGCACAGCTATGCAAAATAAAACGCCTTCGCGGCTTGTTGCCTGTGCGTATATCACGTCGGGAGCATAATCATCAAGCCATTTACATAATTTATCGGATAAGGTTATCTTAGACATGCGGTGGAAAAGGCCTGCATATTCCAGGAAGGGGTAAAAATATTTATCGATGATCTTTGTTCTAAGTTTTCCTGTTGCACCTGCAGTGGCACCCGCCGGACTCTCCCTAACCTTCACCGGCCCTGACGCAATATTGCGTTGTAAAAAATTAAGAGGAAAGGACCACTTGTACTCATCATTTCCGAGAATATAATACGTATCGCAGATCTCTGTGTTCAGGTTATTGAACATGTGTGAAGTGCACAGCACCGCAATTTTATCTTTATCCCATCCGCCAAACAGGTTCGCCTGGGTGATACCACCCCCGAAGTTGTTGTTAAACGGTTGTCCAATAATTAATGTTTTGGGTAAAGACATTTTATTTAAAAAATTTTATTTTAAAGTTTATCGCTGCAAATAATTTTTAATGGTGGCGTCTGACAAATTCCTCAGCTGTTCGGAATAACAGATCCCGGCGGCTACCCAAACAAGTATATAATTCATATTAAACACCATCCCGCCACCCGGGTATAAATAAACGATCCACAAAAGGATCCACATGGCAGCGGCTTTAGTAAATACGTTTTTGGATTTAAAGAATCCCTTATAAACCGCTGGAAGAAACATACCCAGCAATAAAGCGAGGCTTACAATGCCGCCTTTTAGAATTATCTGGAGGTATCCTGTCTCAATGTTGTCGCGGTAACCCACACCTTCCTCGTCATTCACATTCTCCACAACAGGACAATAATATTTTCCTTTTATTCCCTTGCCGATGACCCAATCATTTGTTGACATATCTGCATACATCCAAACCTCAACACCAGACCTTGTATCCTCTTCACCCCTGTCCATAAGATAATTGAACATGCTGGGCATTTTTACATTGGACATGAACAGGGAACCCACCGCAGCTAAAAAAACGGCAACAAAAATTATAAGGCTTTTTTTCTTTGTGCTGATGATATAGATCATACCCATAGATGCCAAAGTGGTTGCGCACATAAATATCAATCCCCTGCGTGCCCTGAATATGGCAAAGAAAATGGTAACCAGTATTACTATTACTGCAAAGATATTTTTTCCACCCCAACCCATTAATGTCCTCTTGCCACCGAAATAGACATAATTAAGCAACAAAAAACCAACCGGTAATGCAAGGAAAACAGAAAGGTTCTCCACGAGACCCTGGCTCACAAGGTTTGTCCGGTCATAATCATGCAGGATATCATAAAACATGATAACACTGATCAGGTAAGCAAAGCCTAAGACGATCAGTATGGTAAATATTTTTTTATAAGCCCCGATGTTTTTCGGAAAAAGCATTACCACGCCAATGAAGTAAGGCAATATCCCGAAAGTAGGATCAAGGAACATTTGCTTTAGGGAATCCTTATCATACTGGGAGCCCCTTATAACAATGAATACCGCGTAAAGTAAGTTTATGATAAAAAGCGTTTGCAGCCATTTTTCATCGAACTTAAATTTGATCAATCCCGATGCCCCCGCTGCCATACCTATAAACCCGAGTATCTGAACAGCCTGGCAATCCTTTGGTGTAATGAAGTCTACATCCGCTGCTGCTAAAACAAAAAATATCGTGTAAATGACAAAGCCATACCAGAAAAGACTCAGGCTCATATCCTGTTTGCTGGAAACAGTAAGCATATTCTCCCCGGGATATAGTTTTTTCTGTATCACAGAATTTTTAAAATTAAAAGATTTGGATTTTTATTTCCGAAATTATTAACTGCCTGTATAGCTTAGAAAGCGCTGGTTTTTCTGAAAGTCGTTTGTTGTTTCTCTTTTATACGATCCAGTATATATTTACTTAGTGTATGTCCTGCCAATGAATGCGCCCTGTTCTTCCAGTGCCCTCCATTGATCTTCAGGTAATCATCTTCTGCAAACTGGCTAAGGGGGTCAACATATTTCAATGACAGTTCATTCACTATTTTAAGAATATTAAGGTAATGATCTCCTTTTTTGTTTACATCCTCATAGGCAGGAATGACCAAAACGACCAGTTCCGCATTACTCGCTGCAACATAATCGTTCAGTTGTTTCAGGTAATCCTTCGTGATATTGTATTCATATTCGTTTGTCCTGCGCTTGTTACCACTCAGCCTGTTCATCGCCTTATCCTTCAGGTCCCCCATAAAAGGGAAGAACCTGCTTCTTATACATATCTTCTGCGCAAAATTAAGTTCTTCCATAGGGTAAGAACCTGTTGCTTTTTTATAAGCTTCCCGGTTGGATATGGGGTATGGTTTAAAATCCTTGTCGTGATCATATTGATGATAGCAGGATGCCAGGTTGTTAAAGGTCAGTCTGTCAAATGGCAGCAGGTTATCGGTAAAATCATTACCTACATAGAATCCCAAAACAACATAGTTGGATTTTTGAAGCGGGAGGAATTTTTTTGTTGTGAAAAGCGCGTGGTTTGTTCCTGTAGCCGGTATGCCGTTGTTCCAAACGATGGATGGGTATTGTTTTTTGAGATCCGACTCTAAAACATCTACATAAGATTTGCCGGTATCGGAGGATGCTCCCCAGGTAAAGCTGTCGCCCGCTACCAGGACCCTTAATGAATCCGATGCCGGGGAAATTTCCGTAAAATTATCTTTGTCGTGGTAACCGGCATTGTTAACGGTCTGTAAGCGATGGTAATACCAGATCTCTTTTGAAAAGAAAGCAGCATCTTCTTTGCTTACCTGGTTGGCTACATACCTTGGGCCGGAAACAGAATCATAGGTCCACCATTTGGCCTGCGTGAATGAAACCTTATTCATTTTATCACGTGTGGAAGGATAGTTCATGAAAGACAAAATAATTTCTCCCATGATGAAGATGATCACCGCTAAAAATAACAGCGTGATCAACATAAATTTTATTTTTTTTCCCCTTGAAAATTTTTTTTTGTCTGCCTGTTCATTCATAAAAAAATAAATTTAATCCAGCTTGAACTCCTCTTTCCAGTTGGTATCATTCATAAGCTTATCCTGCTTTGTTTTATCAAAAACATAATCCCCCACTACCAGGAAATCCATTTCGGTACGCATAAAGCACCTGAATGCGTCATCGGGTGTACAAACAATGGGTTCACCGCGTACATTAAAACTGGAGTTCACCAGTAAGCCGTAACCGGTTTGCTGTTTAAATGAATCGATTAATGTCCAGTACCGGGGATTTGTTTTTTTACTCACGCTTTGTATCCTTGCTGAATAATCAACGTGGGTGATAGCCGGAATATCAGACCGCAAATGATACAGCCTTTCATACATTTCCATCTTATCATAATTAGCCGGTAGTGGCTTTATGCGTTTTTCTTTTACCGGCATCACCACCAGCATATAAGGCGATGTTTTCTCCAGTTCAAAATATTCCTGTACGTCTTCCTCTAAGACCGAAGGTGCGAAGGGCCTGAACCCTTCCCTGTATTTGATCTTAAGGTTCATTTTCTTTTGCATCTCCGGGTTCCTGGCGTCGCCAAGAATGCTCCTGCCGCCCAAAGCCCTGGGACCGTATTCCATTCTTCCCTGGAACCACCCAACCACGTTTCCTTCTGCCAGCCTTGCTGCAACAAATTTGCTGAGTTCATTGAAGTCCTGGTAGTGATCATATTTAGCGCCGTATTTTCTCACCATCCCAAGTATATGCTTGTCATCATACTCGGGGCCCAGGTAAGCTCCTTTCATGGCATCGGCAACATTTTTATTAACTGTTCTTTTTTCACCCTTCCACAAGTACCATCCTAAATAAGCTGCACCGAGGGCACCACCGGCATCACCGGAAGCAGGCTGGATCCAGATGTCCTTGAATATGCCGGCTTCAATGAGTTTTCCGTTCGCAACACAATTCAATGCAACGCCACCTGCCATTACCAGGTTATCGCTGTTGGTTAATTTTTTTGCAGTTATTGCAAGCTTTATTACGATCTCTTCCGTGATCTGCTGGATGGCCAGCGCCATATTCATATAATCCTGTGTAATATCTGACTCAGGATCTCTTGGAGGCAGGCCGAATAAAGTTGTCCACTTATCATTATTGGTCATCTTTAACCCGGTTGCATAATCAAAGTATTTCATGTTCAGCAGTATCGATCCGTCTTCCCTTACGTCCACCAGTTCCCTTAATGTTTTTTCTTTGAATTCTTTTGTTTGCGGTGAGTCTGCAATACCATAAGGCGCAAGGCCCATCAATTTATACTCACCACTGTTTACAGTAAAGCCTGTATAATAAGTAAAGGCAGAATATAACAAACCTATGGAATGAGGGAAATGCAATTCCTTCAGCATTTTTATATTGTTGCCGTAACCATGACCTATGGTAGTTGTTGCCCATTCTCCCACACCATCAACTGTTAATATGGCCGCGTCTTCAAAAGGTGAAGGGTAAAAGGCGCTGGCTGCATGCGATAAGTGATGCTCTGGGAACAAAAGAGGGACCTTACTATTCCCGAATTTTTTGAACTCATCCTTAAGCATCTTTTTCATAAAGAGCTTTTCCTTTATCCATACGGGAACTGATGTAAGAAAACTTGTTAAACCCTTTGGTGTAAAAGCGTGATAGGTTTCAAGCAGGCGTTCAAACTTGATAAAGGGCTTATCATAAAATGCAACAGCTGCCAGGTCTTTAAATTCTATCCCGGCCTCCTCCAGCACATAGCGCACGGCATGCTCAGGAAAAGACGGGTCGTGCTTTTTACGGGTAAACCTTTCTTCATGTGCTGCCGCAATGATCTCACCATCACATACAATGGCAGCCGCACTATCATGATAGTACGCAGAAATTCCTAAAATAAATGTAGCCAACGCTGTATTTTTTAAAAATTAAAAAAGTGTATAAATAAAAGGAGCTATTGCAGAACCTGCAGAAAGAACGATCAATACACCAAATATCAATAGCACGATGATGAGTGGCAATAACCAGAACTTTTTTCTAACTTTTAAAAAAGCCCACAATTCACGTAAAAATTCCATGATAGATTTATTTTAGTTTCTTAATAAGGATTTTTAATATCGTTAGCCGTAAATTCAATATCCCTGTTTACCATAACGGAATTGTTCCCTTTTTTGAACCCGTTAAGGTTAAGGGAATCTTTTCCCATGGCACGCCTGATCATACCCATCGGCAGGAGAAAAACTATATAAACAACAGATAACAGAACCCTGGATACGACTATGCCCAACAAATTTGTCAACCCCAGCCAAATAATGGCAATATAATAGAAGAACATCGGGAAAGCCATTGTCATGACCAGGACCAGGATAGATATCTTATAATAAAGGATATTTCCTGTAAAATAGCCGGCCAAAAGACAGATCAACGTCATTGCCATTCCGGTATCACTTGCTTCTTTCTTTGTTACCGACTTTGGAAAGATGTTCTGTAAAGAATTTGCCATTAGTAGTATTTTATTATTTCAGTAGTGCTTTTTTGATCGCTTAGCGGTAATATTTTCATTTCAAAAATAATCTTATTACCTTTTACATTTATAAGATATATGCAAAGAAACGATTTTGCCCTAATCTTAGTATTTACCGCTTTTTATATGCTCAAATAATTCCAGGTGCTTCTGTATGGTGAGTTCCTGGGCAAAGTTCGGCAACAAATAGCCTTTTAGCCTGTACTGCAGGCAAAATTTTATCCCCTCACAAACGTCGTTCGCATCTTTATATTTTGCGAGGTACCCGTTTTCTTTGTGGCTTATCATATCCGGTATGCCTCCGATATTGAAACCAACCACCGGTGTACCGCAACTTAAACTTTCCAGCACCGTAGTGGGTAAATTATCAGCCAGCGACGGAACAACAAAAACATCAGCCGCATTATAGACCAAAGAAATCGAATATTCATCCTTAAGGTATCCCATGAATTTTGCCTTGAAGGGGATCGCTTCATCAATTTCCTTACTATAGCTGCTTCCGAAGATCAATACGGATATATTATTAATACTGCCATCTTCTTTCAAAAGCTCCAACGCCTTTTGCAGGTATGCCCAGCCTTTGTAAGGGCTGTCAACTGAAACAGCGCCGAATGCGATCACCGTTTCATTAGTGTCAATATTCAGGATCTGCCTGGCCGTATCCTTACCCATGGGGTTAAAAAGCGAACTGTCAAATATATTCGGAATATAAAAAGCAGGTTTATTCCTCGTAAGTAATGATCCGCCCGTACAATCATTCAACCAGCGGCTTGGAGAAACAAAGAACAGGTTATTATATTTTGAATACAGCCTCATCTTTTTCCCAAACTCTTTAAAAGAAAGATCATTCCTTTTATGTTCAGGGAACATCGGGCAATCATTACATCCTTCTGTGCGGTATTTTTCGCAGGTAAAGCTATGATGGCAACCTCCCGTAATGCTCCACATGTCGTGCTGGAAAATAATTACGGGTTTATTAAGCCGGGCTATATTTTTTATGCTCCTGAAATTCAACAGCCCCATCAGTGCCCAGTGGATATAAATAAAATCTGCATTTTTTATTTCTTTAAGGCGTGCAACGTTTGTGCCCAGGACCGGGTAAGAGAAAGAGCCCAGTCTTTTGATCTTCTTCCGCGTAAGAAAATTCTGTATCCTTTCATCTATCCTTGAGATGATCCTTGCCATTTTACCCAGGTACCTGGTATTATTATCCTGT
>DATHEH010000241.1:0-8495 GCA_035318685.1 Ferruginibacter sp. | reverse complement strand
AATCGTATATGTGTATCAAACCCCCATTCCCCAAACCGTATCCATTTGTTGCAAAAGAAATTTTTATACCGAAAATTGAATACCTCATTTTCGTTTTGTAAAGAAAGCGCCTTGATAGACTGCTGTAATTCGCTGTCAAGTGCCTCATCAGCGTCCAGGCTAAGTATCCAGTCGTGCTGCGCTGCCTCGATCCCTTTGTTCTTATTTATACCATAACCTCCCCACCCGGTCGCTATCACCGAAGCATTGAATTGTTTACAGACCTGTACGGTTTCGTCGGTGCTGCCGCTGTCAACAACCACTATATCATTGGTGACGTTACTCAAACTCTGTAAAGTGTTGCCAATAATATGCGCTTCGTTCTTTGTAATAATAACCACCGAAATATTCATCCTGCAAAGAAACAATAAAAGAGGCTGTAAGGATTACCAAAATTTGTCAAAGTTTTAAACTTAGGTAAAGTGCTGCGCTTAATTAATTTGGTATTTGCCTGTAGAAAAATGAAATTTGTTACATGTGGCAACAACAGCTGGATGAAATTAAACAGGGCAACAGTAAAACACTGGCACGCTGTATCTCATTTATAGAAAACGAAGTGCCCGGTTATGAGGACCTGCTCCAACAGTTGCCATCTTCACACACGCCCATCATTGGCATTACAGGCCCCCCCGGGGCCGGCAAGAGTACAATGGTTGATGCTTTAATTGGTTTGCTGGTTAAGGATAATAAGTCGGTTGGAGTATTGTGCGTTGATCCTTCCTCTCCCTTTAATTTAGGTGCCTTGCTTGGGGACCGTATAAGAATGAGTGAATGGTATAATGATCCGAAGGTCTTTATACGATCGCTGGCAACGAGGGGATCACTGGGAGGCTTACATCCTAAGATCATCGAGATAAGTGACCTGATGAAAGCTGCACCATTCGATCATATCATTATTGAAACAGTGGGTGTGGGACAAAGTGAGATCGAGATCGCCGGGCTTGCAGATACTACCGTAGTAGTTGTAGTTCCCGAGGCAGGAGATGAAGTACAAACCATGAAAGCAGGGTTAATGGAGATAGCAGATGTATTTGTTGTTAATAAAGCCGACCGGCCCGATGCCGACCTCTTTGTAAAGAACCTGCGACTGATGCTGGCGCCTGCTTTTCATAACCACAGCATGCCTGTTCCTGTAATAAAAACCATTGCATCACAAAAAGAAGGCATTGCAGAATTATTGAAAACTATAAATGAAACGGTTCTTCATAAAAAAGATAATGAAAAGCGATCATGGCTGCTGGCAGAAAAAGCATACTACCTGATACAGCAAAGAAGAATGCATGATGTGAATAAGACTCAACTGAAAGAAGCCGTGAAAGCAGCGGGTAGTGAATTCAATTTATACCGCTTTATAAAAAATTATATACCGGGATAATTCAGCAGTCCGGCTTACTTTTTTTTCTCAAAATGTTTTTGATTTCTCCACCACCTCACACCGATAAAGCCTACTATGGCAAAGGGCATCATCATTAAGTAAAGGATCGCTGTATTTAATCCCTGGGCAGGTTTTTCACCCATTTGCAACGCCGTCTTTGTACAAACAGCACACTGGGCAGCAGCTTCATTACTGAGAAGAGTTATGCAAAAAAATATGAATATTATCGTTAGGTATTTTTTCATTTACTTTCGCAAAGTTAAGCTACTGGCATTTATTGTACCCAATTGTTTGAATATTTTTAACCCGCCTTATTGACTTAGCTATTAAAGATTTTTTATTTTGCAATAAATTTATTGGTCCATGTTTCAAAGGTTTTCTTTTACGGCAATTTGCCTGTTTACCACCTTGCTGGTAATTGCCCAGGCCCCAACAAATGCCGTCGTTTTTTACAATGCTGGTCTTGATCATGCGACTAAAGGATCATTTCCTGAAGCGATACTTTCCTTTAAAAAAGCGGTCGAATTATATAAAAAGTATGACCTGGCGTATGCAGAAATGGGAAATGCATATCAAAAAAGCAGTAAACCTGACAGCGCCCTTCTCAGTTATAAGGCTGCGTTAGCCCTAAACCCTACAATGGCTAATGTACATCTGGCTATGGGAAATACTTACCGGGTTCAAAAAAAACAATCGGATGAGGCGATAAACTGTTATATGAAAGCACTGGAAACTGACAGCAGCAATAAAGTAACCTTTTACGGTCTTGCCTGGTGTTACAATGATAAAAAAGAATATGACAAAGCCATCGTGTATGCTATAAAGGCACTCGGGATAGATAATAGTTACCGGGTAGCCTATAATGAAATTGCCCATGCTTTCAATAAAACAAAGAAATATGCTGAGGGCATCGCACAGTTCAAAAAGAACATGGCGGTTTCTACAGTTGACCTGCAATATTATTTTAGTGGCCTTTGTTATATCGAGCTAAAGGATAAAGCCGGTGCTTTAATGATGCACGAAGAACTGCTGAGATTAAATGAAAAAGCTGCAGCTTCCTTAAAGAAAAAAATTGATGCAGCCGTTTTTTAAAAAATAATTTCCGTATAAAATCTATGGCGCAAAAAAATCCCCCTAATCGAAGGGGATCACTATTTTAAATATTTTAAGCCGGTTCTGATTTCATTTGCTTGGAAACCTTTGAGCGTTCATTTTCATCCAGTATCACCTTACGCATACGGATGCTTTTAGGCGTTACCTCTATACACTCATCCTGCTGGATATATTCCATGCACTCTTCAAGCGTCATTAAGATCTTTGGCGCTGCACGGCTTGCATCATCACTGCCGCTTGCACGGTGATTGGTCAGTTTCTTGGGCTCTGTTGCATTTACATTCAGGTCTCCCGGCTTAATGTGCTCAGCAATGATCTGCCCTGCATAAACCTCTTCTCCCGGATCCACAAAAAATCTTCCCCTGTCCTGTAGTTTATCAATGGAGTAGCCGGTTGTTTTTTCCATATTCTTAGATAGCAAAACACCATTGCTTCTTCCCGGAATATTTCCTTTCCATGGACGGTAATCCGTAAAGCGATGAGCCATTACGGCTTCACCTGCTGTATTCGTAAGCATATTACTACGCAAGCCTATCAAACCTCTTGAAGGAATATCAAATTCCAAATGCTGCATTTCCCCCTTGCTTTCCATGATCAGCATCTCACCTTTACGTTGTGTAACAAGGTCAATTACTTTACCACTGAATTCTGCGGGAACATCCACCACAAGATTTTCATAAGGCTCACACTTCTTGCCATCGATCTCTTTTACCAAAACCTGCGGGTTACCTACCGTCAATTCAAACCCTTCCCTTCTCATTGTTTCTATTAATATGCCCAGGTGTAAAATACCCCTGCCGTAAACGAGGAAGCTATCTGCACTGTCTGAATCTTCTACCCTAAGCGCCAGGTTCTTTTCTGTTTCCTTCATTAACCTGTCCCTTAAATGCCTGGAGGTTACAAACTTTCCTTCTCTTCCAAAGAACGGTGAGTTGTTGATGCTGAACATCATGCTCATGGTTGGCTCATCCACACTGATCACCGGAAGTGCTTCCGGGAAATCCACATCACATACCGTGTCGCCGATATTGAATTCGTCAAGACCAACAAGCGCACAAATATCTCCTGCGCTAACTTCTGTTGCTTTCTTTTTTCCTAAAGCCTCAAACGTATATAATTCTTTTATTTTTAATTTTTTTATACTGCCATCTGCCTGCACCAATGCTATCTGCTGTCCTTCCCTCACGGTACCGCGTGCAACCTTGCCTACAGCTATCCTTCCTAAAAATGAAGAGTAATCCAATGAGGTGATCTGCATCTGTGTTGTTCCCTCATTCACCTTTGGTTCGGGAACGTGTTCAAGTATAGCATCCAATAAAGGGAAGATATTATCTATTTCGGTTAAAGAAGTATTCATCCAGCCATGTTTACTGCTGCCGTAAATGGTAGGAAAATCCAATTGCTCTTCTGTAGCATCCAGGTTAAAGAATAATTCAAATACCGCGTCATGTACTTCATCAGGGCGGCAATTCGGTTTATCAACCTTATTGATCACCACGATCGGGTGTAATCCAAGTTTCAGGGCTTTCTGTAATACAAAACGTGTTTGCGGCATCGGTCCTTCAAAAGCATCAACCAAAAGCAGAACACCATCGGCCATTTTTAAAACCCTTTCCACCTCACCACCAAAGTCACTGTGACCCGGGGTATCAATTACATTAATTTTTACACCCTTATAAGTTACCGAAACGTTCTTACTGAAGATAGTGATGCCTCTTTCCCTTTCAAGGTCATTACTATCCATGATCAATTCTCCGGTTTCCTGGTTATCACGGAAAATATTGGTACTGTGCAGAATCTTATCTACCAGTGTTGTTTTACCGTGATCTACGTGGGCAATAATTGCGATGTTCCTGATGTTCATTTTATATGTATTTAGCTGCGGGCCACAAGCCTCAAGCGGATGTCTGATCATTATCTCCCTTGTGTCTTATTCCTTGTAACTGTTTTTAAGGGCGCAAAGGTACGCTAATTCAGCGGGATGGCAAGGCTATATGTAAATTACTCTGTTAGTTTTAAAAGCTTTAACGTATTACAGGTAAATGACAGTGGCAGTGACATATACCATTAACATTTGTAGCTTTAAGAACGAAGTTTCGCTTTTAATATTTTGCTTGTGCCGGGTTTATGGCCGAAGAAAGCAGGAAAAATAAAAAAGTGATGCCTGTAAAATTGTAATGGATCCCGGGAATCATACCGTTGCTGTAATTGTCCCCCGGATTAATATCGTTTTACTTACATTTGTTATCTTCAGTTTTTATCATTTTTTCATGCTAAAACAACGCCAAATGAAAAGAATATTCTTTGCCTTCATTTTATTGTTCTCCTTAAAGCCTTCAATAGCCCAGGTGCAATTTGAAGCTTTACAGTTAACCCCTAAAATGCCAAAGGCCGGTGAAACGGTAAGTTTCCGTTACGATTCCAAAATGTCATCCCTGATAGATGAAAAAAAAGTTGACCTTGTCATCTATCTTTTCAATAATAAGAATGGATACAAGGTTGCGGAACCCAAGCTGGTACAGGCAGGAAAATTGTACACCGGAACGTTTAAGGTAGACGACAACAGCACTGCTATCGCTTTTAACTTTTCTGCAGATAAAGACAAGGACCTGAATTTCGGCAAAGGATATATCGTACCGGTTTATACCAATGCAGGTGTGCCGGTTAAGGACTATTATACGGCAGCCAACAGCATCCTGGCTTCTTATGGCGAATACCTGCTGGGGCTTAGCAATGATGCGGCAAGCGGTTTAGCAACTTTGGAAGAAGGCATCAAACAATACCCTGAACTAAAAAGCGACCCACAGTTCTTTGGCACCTATTTGAGGGCGATCAATACCGCCAAAAAGAAGGAAGCGAAAGACCTCATCCTGGCTGAACTTGTTGCCCTGGAAACAAGAGGTAACCTGAAAGAAGCTGAGTACAGCACCATGATCCAGTGGTACACCAGGGATAAACAAAAGGAAAAAGCAGATGCGCTTACTGCCACAATGAAAGCAACTTACCCGGATGGAGCATGGAAGAAGAACGAAGCGGCTATGAACTTTAATAAAGAAAAGGATCCGGCAAAAAAGCTCGCACTTTACAATGATTATGTGGCAAAATTTCCGCTAACTGAAGCCAGCAAAACGACAATAGATAATTTTAAATCGCAATTGGCGAACGCATATGCCACTGCAAAAGATTACAAGTCTTATAATGAGTGGATGACCGGGCTTAATAAATCAACAGTAGCGTTCGGCCACAATAATGTATCCTGGAACATGGCAGAAAAAGGAGAGAACCTTGATGAGGCAAAGAAAATGTCATACATGGCAACCAGCTATGCAAAAGCGGAAATGATAAAGCCTACGGAGCCAAAACCAGAAAGCTATACCAATAAACAATGGGGAGAACAACGCAAATATCAATATGCCATGTTTGCAGATACTTATGCGTTTATTCTTTTCCAGAAAGGTGAATACAAGGAAGGATATCCATACGCAAAAGAAGCTGCTGCCATCAATAAATTCAAGAATGCCGAGTACAATGAGCGCTATACACAGTTGCTGGTAAAGACTGTTCCCGCTGCTGCCGCTAAAAAAGAAATTGAGCGGCTGGTAAAAGAAGGAGCTGCTTCTTCCAAAACAAAGGAACAGCTGAAGCAACTCTATGTAAAAGAGAAAAAAACCGAGCGTGGTTATGTTGAATACCTTTCCAAACTGGAGATGGCAGCAAAACTCAAAAAGAAAGAAGACCTGGCAAAGACAATGATCAATGAGCCCGCACCACAGTTCAACCTCAAAGACCTTGATGGTAATGATATAAGCCTGGCGGGGTTAAAGGGAAAGGTAGTGATCGTTGATTTCTGGGCAACATGGTGCGGTCCCTGTATCGCTTCCATGCCGGCTATGAAAACAGCACAGGAAAGATTAAAAGCGAGGGGTGATGTGGCTTTTGTATTTGTTGATACCTGGGAAACGGTAGACAACAAAAAACAAAATGCTGCCGATTTCATGAAAAAGAATGATTATCCTTTTCATGTATTGATGGATGATGACAACAAAGTTGTAGGCGATTTTAAGGTAAGTGGTATTCCTACAAAATTCGTTGTTGATAAAACCGGTAACGTGCGTTTTAAAACCGTTGGATTTGGCGGCAATGATGACGCCCTTATAGATGAAGTGACCATGATGGTGGAAATGGCATCAGCAAATAAGGCAGACAGGTATGTAAAATAATATCCAACAAACAATATTAACGGACTGTAAATTTATTCTTGGTAAATTTACAGTCCGTTTTTTAATGATAAATATTCCAGGTGTCTTTTCAACTATACTCTCCATATTCTCCCGCCGGTGACCAGCCGGATGCTATCCGCCAGCTAACGGAAGGGATACTCAACGGTGAGCGATACCAGACCTTACTGGGTGTTACCGGCAGCGGTAAAACATTTACCATGGCCAATGTTATACAAAATGTACAAAGGCCCACACTCGTGATCACCCACAACAAAACACTGGTGGCGCAATTGTATGGCGAGTTCAAACAATTCTTCCCGGAGAATGCAGTTGGATATTTTGTTTCTTACTATGACTATTACCAGCCCGAAGCTTATATGCCAGTTAGTAATACTTACATCGAAAAGGACCTGAGCATTAATGATGAATTGGATAAACTGCGGCTGCAGGCCACGGCACAGTTATTAAGCGGCCGGCGTGATATCATTATTGTGGCCAGTGTAAGTTGCATCTATGGTATGGGCAACCCCACCGATTATGAAAATGGTATCATACGCATCCAGAAAGGACAGGTGATCTCCCGCCAGGGTTTTTTACATGCGCTGGTAAATTCTCTATACAACAGGAGCCAGGGAGATTTTACACGAGGAACATTCCGTGTAAAAGGAGATACCATTGATATCAATTTACCTTATGTTGATTTTGGATACCGCATTGCATTCTTTGGGGATGAAATAGAAACCATCGAAACCCTGGAACTCAGCAGTGGCAAGCGCATCAGCAGCGTGGAGAATGCAGCTATCTTTCCTGCAAATTTATACGTGGCGCCAAAAGATATCCTCCAGCAGGTGATACATGAAATACAGGATGAATGTGCGGCACAAACAGAATACTATAAAAATACCGGTAAGTATATTGAAGCGCAACGCATCAGCGAAAGGGTTAATTATGACCTTGAAATGATACGTGAACTCGGGTACTGCAATGGAATAGAGAACTATTCCCGCTTCTTTGACCGGCGAAGACCCGGCACAAGGCCCTTCTGCCTGCTGGATTATTTTCCAAAGGATTTTATATGCATGATAGATGAAAGTCACCAAACCATTCCGCAGGTGAGCGGGATGTATGGCGGCGACAGGAGCAGGAAACTTGTGTTGGTTGATTATGGTTTTCGTTTACCATCTGCATTGGACAACCGGCCGTTGAATTTCCACGAGTTTGAATCTCTCGTTAACCAAACAGTATTTGTTTCGGCAACGCCGGCAGATTATGAACTGGAAAAATGTGGCGGGGTGGTGGTTGAACAGGTTGTGAGGCCCACCGGGTTACTGGATCCTCCAATTGAAGTTCGTCCTTCTGTTAACCAGATCGATGACCTGCTGGATGAAATAGATAAAAGAATAAAAATGGGCGACAGGGTTTTGGTTACAACATTGACCAAGCGTATGGCCGAAGAGATGGACAAATACCTGCACCGCATCAACATAAAAAGTAAATACATACACAGCGAAGTGGATACGCTGGAAAGGATCGAGATACTTCGTGAACTTCGGCTTGGCGTTATCGATGTATTGGTTGGTGTGAATTTATTAAGAGAAGGTTTGGATTTGCCTGAAGTTTCTTTAGTGGCTATTTTAGATGCCGATAAAGAAGGTTTTTTACGCAATGAAAGAAGCCTTACCCAAACAGCGGGCAGGGCAGCCCGTAATGTGGATGGCCTGGTAATTTTTTATGCTGATGTAATGACA
>DATHEH010000240.1:0-2850 GCA_035318685.1 Ferruginibacter sp. | reverse complement strand
CATAAGGTCTGCGGGGAATACATCAGTATGGAAAGCTGGGATTTTATTGAAAGCCTTGGTGTACCGCTATCGGGGCTTCAACTGCCGGTAATAAAAAAACTCGTTGTAACAGCCCCCAATGGAAATAAATTAGAACAGGATCTACCCCTCGGGGGGTTTGGCATCAGCAGGTACAAGCTTGATGCAGCATTAAGAGACATTGCGCTGCACAATGGCGTTGCGGTATTTGAGAACTGCAAAGTAACAGACGTTGTTTTTTTAAATAATGTATTCATCCTGCAATCCATGCAGGGCAAATTCTCAGGACGCACCTGCTGTGGCAGTTTTGGAAAACGCAGCAACCTGGATGTAAGATGGAACAGGGATTTCATTAACCAAAAACCCAATAAGCTCAATAACTATATCGGTGTTAAGTACCATGTGAAAACACAATTTCCTGCGGGCACGATCGCATTGCATAATTTCAAGGACGGGTACTGCGGCATATCGGAAATAGAAGAGAACAAATATTGCCTTTGCTACCTTACCAATGCTAAAAACCTTAAGGCCAATTATAATTCCATTGAAGAGATGGAAGTAAATATTTTACATAAGAACCCTTACCTGAAACACCTGTTTGAGCACAGTGAAAGGTTATACAGTTCGCCTGTAACCATCTCCCAAATATCCTTCGACAAAAAAACACAGGTTGAGAATCATGTCTTATTACTGGGTGACGCTGCCGGCATGATAACCCCGCTTTGTGGCAACGGTATGAGCATGGCCCTGCACGGCAGCAAAATAGCCGCAGGTTTTATTGACCTCTTTTTCCTGGGAAAAATAAACCGGGGAGAAATGGAAAAGGGCTACAGCAAACACTGGAAAGCAGTTTTTTCAAAAAGGTTGAGAACAGGGAGGCAGATACAAAGCCTGTTTGGCAAGACCTGGGCCACGAATATATTTGTATCTGTCATGAAAAGATTACCATCACTTACACGGTCATTGATAAAACAAACCCACGGTAAGCCATTTTAAGAAAACCTAAAAACGTTAATCCATTAATTCGTTAATTGGTATGCTGTAAGCAAACAATAAAGCGCTTACATAAATATTCACCCTGCGGATTAACTAATTAACGGATTAACCAATATACGTGTAACATCAGATCTTCTCATCAGCATCCCTTATCAACCTGAAATGTGATTTGATATGTGCGAGGAATTTTCTTCCTTTTTGAAAAGGCCATGGCTTTACACCCTGTTCACTGTTGTATTTACATATTTCGTACAAAGCCTTCCAGTGTTTTAATATCTCCCTGTAGGCTCCCAGTAAAGTATAACCGGTATCATAAAAATGATTGGGTTCGGCGCCACAGCCATTATATTCCAGTATGGTGAAATTTTTCCCGTTCTTCAGGTCTTCAATATTGGTGCACATGATATCATAGCGGCCATAAAAAAAATCATTGACGTTATGACTAATGGTATCAAAAATGCCTGCCAGCTTTTCGTCAATATGCTCTTTAAGGTCAATGAAATGAGCACCCCGGTTATGGTTGGCCGCGTAGCTAAGCATATACTTATCGCCCTTAGGTATTACCATATGCCAGTTGTCTTTATGCTTACTATGCATCTCCCCTATTCTTTTATTTCCTTTCGGGTGTTGCTGAACAAGTTGTTCGAGTGTATGAACACCGTCGCCAACCACCTGTAAAGGTATCTTATGTAGAAAACCGGTAACTGTTCCTTTCTCTTTTTTGGGATGACGGATATAAAATACGCTCACTTCCATGGGGTAATTCACCAACTCCTGTATTATATATTCTACGGGTATCTTTGAATGATAATTTAAAAGTTCTTCCTCCTTATCAATTTTACGGAACAGGATGCCCTGGGCGCCCACTTCGGGTTTAACAATGAAAGGATATGTTAACCCGCTCTCCTGTAATGATGCCCTGACCGAATCAAAACTTTGCTGCGGTAATACATTAAAAGTTACGGGATATAATTCTTTTGGCAGCAGGTCATACATCTCCTTTTTGGGTTCACCATCCATTCCTCCAAACGTGATCCCTGGATTGCTTGGGGTAAAGAACCATACAGAACCCGACCTCAGCATGTACCAACCCCATACGGGTGTTAGGGGTGCGTATATCAGTTTAAACGGCCATGCTTCCCAATTCCTGATCCTGTCAAATATTTTTTTCAAATGCTTATTGTTGCCGCGAAGATATTTAAAATGTATGAAAGCGCTCTTAGCTTGAACCACATAGCAACATAGAACACAATAGAATCCAGGTCGGGTTATGTGGTAACTATGTTCCTTATCTTCCTATGTGGTTCAAAGATCCAGGATAAGCGAACGGGAAACTACATCCACTTACCCGTCATACAATAATGCCTTAGTTTTGCAGTGATTACCTGTGTTTTGATTAACTTAGTTTTTCAACCTGGATAAAAAACAACAGCATGCACGTTCCAACAATGGCAGAAATGAGGGCAAAGGGTGAAAGCCCCGAAGTTTTATTTTGGGTAGGCTGCGCCGGCAGTTTTGATCAGCGGGCACAAAAGATAACAAAGGCCTTTGTTAGCATCCTTGATAAAATAGGCATCAGCTATGCCATCCTGGGCAAAGAAGAAATGTGTACGGGTGACCCGGCAAGACGTGCCGGCAATGAATTCATGTTCCAGCTGATGGCATACCAGAATATCCAGGTACTAAATGGCTATGGCATTAAAAAAATTGTAACCGCATGCCCGCATTGTTTTAATATCATAAAAAACGAATACGCGGAACTGGGTGGCAACTATGAAGTGATACACCATGCGGTTTTTTTGCAGCAACTGATTGATGAAGGAAAAATAAAAATGG
>DATHEH010000239.1:0-14340 GCA_035318685.1 Ferruginibacter sp. | reverse complement strand
CCTTATGACGTTCTTCCTGCAGATGAACATTTAACCAATGCTGCAATAAGGCTTGCCGATAACAAAGGGAACTATGCAAGGTATGAGGCCACCAGTTATGTGCGTAGTGATAAATACAACGGGTTGCGGCAATTATTGAACACCTACAATTACAGCCGCGGATGGAAGCTGACAAACCTCATCAGTTTAACCACGGTTAACAGCCAGTTACACAAAGGCTTTTTTCTTCGCCCCACAATTGACCTGGGGAAAGAGCTTACACGATTCAGGAAAATGCAGGCAGGTCTCAAATACCAGGGTGAACATAATAAACTCCGCGACAAAACAAATGATAGTTTAACGGCATTTAGTTTTGCTTTTAATATCTGGCAATTGTATTTAAAATCCAATCCAGAAAAATTGAACAGGTGGGGTATCTCTTATTTCAGAAGGAATGACCTGTTACCCGTTAAATCGAACCTGGTACAGGCCGACAAGAGCAATAATTATAACCTGTTCACAGAATTATTGAAAAGTGAAAAGCACCAGTTCAAACTAAACCTCACCTACCGGAAATTATACATCTCCAATACCACCTTAAGTAAACAAAAAGCAGATGAAAGCCTGCTTGGCAGGGTGGAGTATTATGTAGAGGAGTGGAAAGGTTTTTTAACAGGCAATGTATTATATGAACTGGGATCAGGACAGGAACAAAAAAGGGAATACACTTATATTGAAGTACCTGCAGGGCAGGGCGAATTTACCTGGATAGATTATAACAGCAATAATATACCTGAGCTGAATGAATTCGAGATCGCTGTTTTCCAGGACCAGAAAAAATACATAAGGGTGTTTACGCCAAGCAACCAGTATGTAAAAGCCAACTATGTACAGTTCAACTATAGTTTTTCATTGAATCCAAAGGCGATCATAAGGTCACCGGCCTCAAATAGCTTTAAAAAATTCTTGTCAAGATCCAGCACCAGTTCGGCACTGCAGATCAGTAAAAAAGATATTTCAACGGGATCTTTCCAGTTCAATCCTTTTTCAAATAAACTGGTGGATACAACGCTGATCGCATTGAATTCTTTTTTCTCCAACACCTTATACTTTAATCGTAGCAATGTTAAATGGGGTTTTGATGTAACGCACAGTGTAAACAACGGGAAATCTTTATTGTCTTACGGCTTTGAAAGCCGCAGGTTGAGGAACCTCCAGGGAAAGTTAAGGTGGAACCTCAGCCGGAATTTTGTGACCATGCTGGGTTATAAGCAGATCAAAAATGTTTTAAATACCACCGGGCCTAAGTTCGGTAACCGTAACTACCTCGTTCTGCAAAATATCATTGAGCCATACGTTGAGTTTAATAACAGAAGGAATGTCCGGATCAGTTTTACCTATTCCTACGGGCAGAAAAAAAACACGATCGATTCCATGGAAAGAGCAACGAACCATTTGCTAACGGCAAATGTGCAATACAATATTCTTTCCAACAGTATCGTGAACGCACGGGTATCGCTTAACCAGATAGATTTTAAAGGTTACCCCGGTTCCGCAAATACAACAGTAGGTTATATTCTCCTGGATGGTTTATTACCCGGTAAGAATTTTTTATGGAATTTAGAATTTACCAAGCGCCTTGCAGGTAATATTGAGATAAGTCTCCAGTACGAAGGACGAAAGCCGGAGAGTTCCCGCACAGTACATGTGGGCCGGGCGGCGATAAGAGCTATCTTTTAAAACGATAGCATAAAAAAAGCACCCGTTCGGATGCTTCATGGATATCATTAATTTGTTTAGCTGAACCAGCCGCCTTTTTTTAGGCTGCGGATGCCTTCGCCTATTTTAAATCCATTGTTATAAACTTCGATCTTATAATCGCCGGTTAAAAAACTTGTGCTTTGTTTCCAGTCAATGCTCAATGTCTGGCGCTTTCCCTGGGTATAGTTCACGTCAACTCTTTGTGTATAGAATTTTTCCTGCCCTTCTCTTGTATTGAATTTACCCGAACCCATGGTTGTTTCCGAAAGAGGCGTACCATCAGGAGCGGTTATGCATACATAAATATTTTTAGTGCCTGATTGTGCCACGCGGTTCTCGTCAAGATCAAAGGAGATGCGGAGCTTATCGACCCTTTTAGCCGTAGTTGTTTCTTTTTCCTTGCCATTTTTTTCATTTATTGCAAGTATGGAGAAATTGGATGCATGAAGAGTAGAAGCCACATCAATGACTTCTTCTTTTTCTTTAATGACAGAAGTGGCCGAATCAAAATCCCGCTGTACCTTATCACGTTGCTGGGTAACAATATTTTTTTCCTGGGTAAGGATTATTTTTTCGCCCTGCAGGGTTTCCACCTGCACCTTGTATCCTTCAATATCACCATTAAGCGAAGCGATCAAACCTCTTGCCTGTGCAAGTTCTGCCTGCGTAGCACCAACCTTGGATAATAATTCCTGTATCCTGCTCCTTTTTTGTGCAATGTCACGGTCCTGCTTTGATATGATACTGTCTTTGCTGTGCGCCATATTTGCACTGCTTGTTTTTATCATATCATAGCGCATGGTGGCATCTTCCAGTTCCTTTTGCAGCTCATCTCTTTGTGAAGAAGTGGAAGCGATGACCGTATCCTTTTGCAGGATGGTTTCCTTTGTCTGGTTCTTATCCCAGATAATATAAGCCCAGGTGCCTAAAAGTGCAATGATGAGACCTGCTGTTAAAGCATTGCGCCAGTTCTTTTGAGGTGGTTGAACAACCGGTTCTGTTGTTTTTTCAGTAGTAGGAAAATTTTCGAAACTCATATTTGAACTGTTTTCTTATGCAAAACTAGTAATTCTGGTAAATATTCTTAATTATTTGAATTAATTCATAACCCTGTTCTAAAAACTGTGCCAAAGGCATGGAACCTATGAAAACGCCCTGGTCACTGTCTTATTGCCGTGTTAAAAACTTTTTTATTGCATGGGCCTGCCACGCTCTCCTTAACATATACTTTGTACTACATAGCTATTTGAATTTTGAAAAATAGCGAAGTAGTATCTTTGGGCCCATGAGTGCAGAAAAAATTATCAGTGACTGGAAGAAAAAGAGTTTTAAAAGCCTGTATTGGCTTGAGGGAGAGGAAGATTATTATATAGACATGGTAATGGACCATGCAGAACATAAGATCCTGGATGAAGCGGAAGCAGGATTTAACCTGGCGGTTTTTTACGGTAAAGATGCCGATTGGGTGAGCGTGGTAAATGCCTGTAAACGATATCCCATGTTTGCAGAGCGCCAGGTTGTATTGCTGAAAGAGGCCCAGCATATGAAAGATATTGAAAAGCTGGAAAGTTATTTCGAGAACCCGCTGAGCTCTACCATTTTTGTAGTCGGTTATAAAGGTCAAACCTTTGATAAGCGGAAGAAAATATATAAGACGCTGAAACAATCTGCAGAGATATTCAACTCAGAGAAGGTAAAGGATTATAAGCTTACAGAATGGATCGGTGAATATGTGCGGTCGAAGGGATACAAAATAAATGCAAAAGCGATCAGTCTTCTTGATGAACATATCGGCAATGACCTGAACCGTATTGTAAATGAAATAGAAAAGCTGGCGCTGAATTTAAAGGATAAGAAAGATATTACGGAAGATGATATTGAAAAATTCATCGGCATCAGCAAAGAATACAATGTGTTTGAACTACAGGCTGCTATTGCTAAAAAAGACCTGGCCAAAGCCATAAAAATAATCCAGTATTTTGAAGGCAATCCCAAAGCTGCACCCATACAGATGGTATTGCCGGCATTGTACGCCAGCTTCAGTAAGGTATATACTGTATTCGGAATGAATGACCGCAGCGAAGCGGCACTAAAGCCACATTTTTATTTTAACAGCACGGCAGTAAAGAACGCTCTGGAGACCATCAATAATTACGGCTATGATGGAATAGAAAGGATATTATTGTTGCTGCATCATTATAACCTGAAAGGAGTGGGGGTTGGAGATACCGGTACACCCGATGCTTCTTTGATGAAGGAGATGGTGGTAAAAATGATCGCTTAGCAGCGTCGGGACGCTGCTAAGCGGCCTGAATCATGTTACAAACATTTCAAACTTTCTTCTTTATCCTTGTGCAATTGTTCTTTCAGCTCTTCAAGTCCATTGAACTTAACTTCACTGCGTAGATATTTTTTTACGTACACCCTGATGGTCTCGTTATATATTTCCTTATCAAAATCAAAAAGATTCACTTCGGTAACACGAGCCTTGCCATTTACTGTTGGCCTGAAACCTATACTCATCATGCCTTTATAGCTTTTTCCCTGCACATTGGTATAGACTGCATAGATACCATCTCCTAACACTATCTTTTCATCATCAGTGCTTTTTAAATTGGCGGTGGGGTAGCCAATGCTGCGGCCGATCTTATCACCATGAAATACTTCTCCTTCAAAAAAGAAAAGATAACCCAGTAAGCTGTTGGCCTCGTCAATATTGCTGTGCAGGATAGCGCTCCTGATATTTGTGCTGCTTACTTTAATAGCATTAAGGATATGCTCAGGTATTTCTTTAAGCCGGTAATTATAAACGAGTGCTTTTTCTTCCATCAGTTTATAGTCACCTGTGCGTTCTTTTCCAAACCTGTGGTCATAGCCAATGATGATGGTATGTGGTTTGAATTTTTCCACTAAAAAATCACGTATGTATTCTTCTGCCTGCTGGTTGGCAAAATATTCGGTAAAAGGAACGATCACCAGGTGGCCGATCCCGGTCTTATCCAGCAATTCGATCCTTTCCCGTAATGTATTGATGAGGCGTATGCCGGTTATCACCGAGGAAACGATCTTGCGTGGATGAGGGTGAAAAGTGATGATGACCGATTCTCCGTTTGCTTTGGCGGCCTCTTCGTTTAAATGCTCAATTATCTGGCGGTGACCGAGGTGCACGCCGTCAAAAGTGCCGATGGTAATGACCGCATTTTTAAAAGCAGGCAGGTTATTCAGGTCACGATGTATTTGCATAATTAAGAAGTGCAAATCTAATTGATAATTTTATAATGGATATTGGATAATTGCATTGTAATTTGCAGCAGTCAATTTTTAATTCTTAATTTTTAATTTTCAATTCTTAATGTCTCTTTACTCCAAACGTGGTGTATCTGCCCAAAAAGAAGAAGTTCATGCAGCCGTTAAAGACCTTGACCATGGCTTATTTCCCAATGCCTTTTGCAAAGTGTATCCTGATTTTTTAGGAGGCGATGATCGTTTCATAAATGTGATGCACGCCGATGGCGCCGGCACCAAAAGCATCCTGGCTTATTTGTACTGGAAAGAAACGGGAGATATCTCCGTGTGGAAAGGAATAGCACAGGACGCCATCGTGATGAATCTTGATGACCTTTTGTGTGTGGGCATCTGTGATAATATTGTTTTTAATTCAACCATCGACCGTAATAAGCACCTGATACCGGGAGATGTGCTGGAACAGATCATTAAAGGCTCACAGGAACTTTTTGACTGGTTAAAAGGGGTTGGAATACATATCCATTACCTGGGCGGCGAGACGGCTGATGTGGGAGATACCGTGCGTACCATTGCTGTTAATGGTACCATGACCTGCAGGTGGCCAAAGGATAAGATCATCAGCAATGATAAGATAAAGGCAGGAGATGTGATCGTAGGATTTGCCAGCTATGGGCAGGCCAGTTATGAGAACGAATACAATAGCGGCATTGGCAGTAACGGGCTTACCAGCGCAAGACATGATGTGCTCAGTAAATCTTACGCGGAGAATTTTAAAGAAAGCTATGATACCGGGCTGGATGATGGCGTAGTGTATATAGGAAAGCATCGGTTAACTGATAAAGTCGATCTCACGACCCACGCTTCACCACTCACGATAAATATCGGCCAATTATTACTGAGTCCTACAAGAACATATGCCCCGGTAATGAAAGATCTTTTAGAAAATCATTTTGATAAAATTCACGGGCTTATACATTGCAGTGGCGGCGGGCAAACCAAGTGCATGAAATATTTGCCCGATATACCGTCTGACGCCTCGTCTGGAGGATCAACGACTCCAGGGTATTTAAAAGTAATAAAGGATAATTTATTTGAAGCGCCGGAGATATTTAAGATCATTCAAAAGAACAGCGGCAGCAATAATAAAGAGATGTATGAAGTGTTCAACATGGGTTGCCGGCTTGAGATATATTGCGATGCTACAGACGCCGATACCATGATAGCAGCCGCAAACAGGTTTGGGATTGACGCACAGGTTATCGGCAGGGTAGAAGAAGGTAAAGGAAAGAAGGAGTTGCTGATCAGCCTGGAGGATGAAAAGATCATATATTAAACCTTATAGGTTTTTAAAACCTATAAGGTTTGTTCATACTTGATTTTTATTTCTGATCTTCAATAACAAAAGTAATAGGCTGTTTTTTATAACCATTCACCTTGCGGCCATTTTGTATGGCCGGTTGCCATTTGGGAGAATTCTTAATAACCTCTATACAATGTAAAGCAGTTTTGCTTCCTTTATAATTTTCCGTTGTAACATCACTTAAGCTGCCATCAATATGCACGATGAATTTTACGATAACCACGTAAGTACCTTCGCCCCATCCTTCATCAACGGGTATAAGCGGTTTTACATTTCTTTGCAAATATTTTTTCCACGCGTCATCACCACCTGTAAATTGCGGGCTTGTTTCTGCGATGGTAAATACTATATTATTTTCCTGCGCCAGCAGCGCCTTTTGCCTGATTATGGCATTTTCTATAGTTTCATTTGATGATTTTTGCAATAAACTTTTTTCAGCCTCATCCAGGTTTACTTTGTTCTGTTCGATCAGTTGCAGGTTTTGTTTTGTTTTAGCGAGTTCAAGGTTTTTAAGCTTTTGTCCTTGCACTGTCAGTGCAACAAGATCATGGGATGCTTTTTCTAACATTTGTTTTTCAGCCAGCGTAAGGTTTGTTTTAGATTGTTGTGTGAGGAGCAGTTCTTGCTTTTCTTTCACCAGGTTAAGGCTCTCTAATTTGTGTCCTATAACCACGTGCTCATTTAAATTATTTGTTGTCTTAAGTAAAAGCTGGTTTTTATTAGCCTCCAGGTTTGATTTGTTTAACTTTTCAATCAGTTGGAGATCTTGTTTTAATTCATAGATATGGCTGCTGTCGTACTTTAATGTATGCTCAAAATCAATAGGTACTTTTCCATTAACAGGATCGGGTATTCTTTTAACCCTGAAAACAAAATCACCGGGGATTTTTGTACCGTCTCTTTTTGAAAGTGTGATGACCGTTTCTCCAACAGCCGTTACATGAACGATATATTTTCCGTTACTGCCTTTTATTCTTCCCTGGGAAATATTCACTACCATGTCTTCGGGCCTTACATTTTGTGAGGCTATGGTTACAGGATTATCAACGCCTATATAGAACACATTCATTTTATCGGCTGATACAGTAGTGATGGTTGAACCTTCAGTGTAAGTAAGTTCACATGCACCGTCAGCGCCTTGTTTGCCGTATTTGGCAATGGCATCTGTTTTCTTTAACCACCTGACTTCTACCGAGATGGCAGACAATTGACTGGAAAAGTTCTCAAAATCTTTTTTGCCTTTTCCTATGATCTTTCCGTTAACTACCATCAAGGCCTTGTCGATATCAATCTTTTCAATTATAGGAGGTATGGTGTCGTTATTTTTTTTCCCGGCAGCCCTGTCCCATTGTGCATCTGTTGGCAGCTCTACTATCTCGGGAATAGTATCCGCATACGGGATCAATATTGTTGTTTTTAAGTTCTTCCTGGTGTCTTTTACTTTAAAACTAAAAGCAGCAAAGACCAACACCGCTAAGGGTAATACCATCAGCCTGGCCACATAGCTAAGCCTGGGATTATTCTTTTTAGTTAACATAAGGAGCCTTCGTTTTATAGGTGAATAAAAGAAATTGTTGGTGAGCTGGAACCTGTGCTGCGGGTAGGTCGCTTGCAAGATCATTTCGGCAAAGGCCGCCGTATCACAATCTTCCACTGCTTTTTTATCTGCAATGAATTCATGTATCATATTCAGTTCCTTTCGGTACAGCCAGAAGAACGGATTGCACCAGAAGAGAATGAGGAGGGTATTGATAAAAAGTTTATCATAAGTGTGTTTTTCCTGGATATGCGCTACCTCGTGCTTGAATATCTGCTTACCGGTGGTGGTATCCATGTCAATATTTGCATTCCAGAAAATATATTTTAAAAAAGAGAACGGCGTACTCTTGTCATCCGTGTTCACAAAAGAAAATTTGTCTATAAGCTGTACAGGATATTTTTTTAAAAGTGAGCGGATGACAAAGAGCGTGCGCAATAATACCAGGCAAAATATAATGGAAACCGCCCAGTAAAATATGGTATAGACCTGTTGGATATTCCAACCACTGTTGGCAGTGATGATCACGTTACTCATATACTCATCACCTGCGGAAACTACCTGTAATGCCTTTATTACCTGGCTTTGCTTGGGATCGTGCTGTTGCCAGAAATCTATTTTAAGTATGGGTAGAGAAAGGGAGAGCACCAGCGCTGCCAGCAGATAGAACCGGTTATACTGGTGAAAGATCTTATTGCGGAGGAACAACCAGTAATAGCCAAATAAAATGCCCGAGCAGATGATCACTTTTAAAATGTACCAGAAGTAGGGAAGCATAAAAAGAGTTTAATTTTTTAACTACGATTAATGGCCAGTTTTTCTCTATTTTTTCTTTAATTGCTTTAACAACATCTCCAGGTCATCTACACTTAAATTATTTTCCTTCACCATAAAAGAAACTGCATTACTGAATGAACCCTCGAAATATCCTTTCACAAAATTCTTCATGGTGCTTTTGCTGTAGGCATCTTTACTAACAAGGGGATGGTATTGGTGCGTTCGTCCAAAAACGGTAATACCTAAAAATTCTTTGTCAACTAATATCTTTATGATCGTTGCCACGGTATTGTTATGTGGCTTTGGTGCCGGCAGTTCATCGATGATCTCACGGAGGAAAGCTTTCTCCAGCTTCCATATCACCTGCATGATCTGTTCTTCAGCTTTGGTTAATGTCTTCATTTTAAATCCGGTTTTAATTACTGATACGAATGTAAAACTAATATTTTAGTTATACAACTATTTGTTTAGTTATTCACATTTTTTAACAAATGGTGAAGAAATTAGTTTTTAACAAGGAGGTTGTAAGGGCTAAATTTGCTGTATTACAAGAAACAGGTTCAAAAGCGTAAACCAAGATATGTCTCAATCGATCGTAGAATTAAAGCACGTAAATATTTACCAGGGCAACAGCCTTATTTTAAGTGACGTAAATATTTCTGTTGAAAAAGGAGAGTTTGTTTACCTGGTGGGGAAGACCGGTACCGGCAAGAGCAGCCTGTTGAAAACAATGTATGGCGACCTGCAACTGGCAGAAGGTGAGGGTTGGGTGGTAGGCCACGACCTGAAACAACTGACCTGGAAGACAGTTCCTTTTCTTCGCCGTAACCTTGGCGTGGTTTTCCAGGATTTTCAATTGCTGACGGACCGCAATGTAAATGAGAACATGAAATTCGTTTTAAGGGCTACCGGCTGGAAGGATGAAAAATTAATGGATGAAAAAATTGCCGATGTTTTGGATAAAGTAGGCCTGCGGACCAAGGGTTTTAAAATGCCTTTTGAATTAAGTGGTGGTGAACAGCAGCGTATGGATGTTGCCAGAGCCTTATTGAATTCCCCTAAATTAATTTTAGCAGACGAGCCTACAGGTAACCTTGATCCGGAGACCAGTGACGAGATCATGCAGTTGCTTTTCCATATCTGCCGCGATTTCAATACTACCATCATTATGGCAACACATGATTACCTCGTAATAAAAAAATTCCCGGCCAGGACGATCAAAACGGAGTTGGGTAAGGTTTGGGATAATGCCACTATAGAAATGTCATAAGCTTCCGGGCATTTGTTTCATTATCATATTCTGTTTGCAATAAGCCCTGGCGTTGCTGCAGCTCCTGTTCGGTAAAAGGTTGCAGGTAGAGTTCCTCGATTTTATTTTTAAAAGATGCTGCGTCTTCTGTTATGTGACAGAACTCTTCAAGGCCCGATCCATTCGCCGCTGCATTATTTACCAGGCAATGCCTTCCATTGAAAATGGCGTTCAATAACTTTAATTTTACGCCCGTATTATTTAAAGAAGGAAGAACGTGTACATGTGCTTTAGCGATGAGGTCACGCATTTCCTCTTCAGACGGATTAACCACCAGGCAGGTATGCTGGTGCTGCTGTGCCAGTTGTTTTAATTTTTCTGATGGATCTTTCCCCGCGATCACGAAGGGAATAACCAGTTCATTGAATACATTTTGCAACAACCATATTGCTGCTTTTTCATTTTCATTGATGGCCAGGTTACCATGATACAAACAAAAGCAACCTTTGCCTTCTTTGCCCGCAGCCATTGTATAAGGCAGGAAGACCGGAAGGTAATGGATATCTTTTGCAGAAAAAAGTCGTTGGTAAATTTCCACATCGTGTTTGCTTACGGCCAGGCAAGTTGCTTTGCGGGAAATGATGCGCTCATACCTTTTTAGTAACCTGCTTTCATTTAAGAAATAAAGTTTTTTAAATAAACTGTTCTCGAGTTTTGCCAGTTGCTTATAATATTCAAACTCTGCATTGTGCAGGCGCACCAGGATCTTCCTGTTGCTGAGCTGACCCTTGTTAAGGTAATAAGTACAATGTATACCTTCCAGTAAAACGGGATGTTTATCTTTCCGGAGATTGCTTATCAAATCAGGATTTTTTCTTGAGTTAACGATAAAAGGCAGGCTGAAAGAAAAACGGCTGATACTTTTTTTACGGGGATAATAATTTACCGTTGTACAATATTTATTCAGTTCATCCTGTGCTGCACGGCCCTGTGTAAAACAATGAAGATGGATGTTGATGCCGAGTTGATGTAAAGTCTTTAGTTTGTAAAAAAGATCAGTCACACCGCCGTAATCTGCAGGCCAGGGAACATCATGTGTAACAATATGCAAATATTTATCTGTCAAAATCAACTTATGTTTTTAAAAAATGCCAGCAGCTTTTTTTCTTCGTTTTGCCAGTTTAGTATTTGCCTTGCTTTTAAACAGTTTTGTTGCAGCCGCTTATACAGTTCCTCATCATCGAGTAATGTATCAATGGCGGTCTTCAACGCGGCAGGTTCCAGGTCATCCACCAATAATGCCACTTCAAATTCATCATTGATCATTTTGTATTCCGGGAAATTCATGCTCACCTGCGGTAACCCATTATTGATATAATCAAAAAATTTATTGGCCAGTGAATAATATTGGTTCAACCCGATATGTTCTACCAGGTTCAATCCAAGCCTCGACCTTTGTGTTATATCATCCAATTGTTCCGGCAATACCTTACCCTGTAGGAACACTTTATCCTGCAGATTGTTTGCACTGATCAGCGATTTTGTCTGCTCCATAAAGTTCCCGTCCCCATAAATGTGAAGCTCTGCCTCTATTTCTTTCATAGCGGGTATGAGAAATTCCAGGCCACGTGCTTCGTTAACGGCACCCTGGTATAATATGATCCTTCCTGTATTTGCAGGCCGGGCCCCTGTTGTTTTGAGGAGCGGGAGGTTCCGTATCACTTCATAATCTACCTGGTATAATTTTTTGAATTCGGCTGCAATACTATCATTGACCGTATAACCAGTCATGAACTTAGGAACAAAGGTTTTCTCTATCCAATGCCAGACCCTGAAAACATTTGGTCTTGTTACGATCTCTTTTTGCTGTGAAAAATATTCATGTGCATCATAAACCCTCCTGGTATTTTTTAATTTGCCTGCGAGCCATACCGGGAGCATGGTATCGAGGTCAATACAGCAAAAGATATCCGCTTTTTGAAACAGCAGGTAAATAAAGAGCCGGGTATTGTATTCTGCATAAAAGCCAAAGCCTTTTTTGAAAAAGACAGGCAGGCGCTTTTGAGCATATTTTCTTTCAGAAGGGAGGGATGATCCTCTGTTTATCCCAACCAGTGTAACCGAATAGCCAGCCCCGGCCAATGTAGTACAGATACGTATCATACGTTGGTCGTAATTAAGGTTATTGGTAACTGTAAAAATTATTCGCTTCAAGCCTGCCTGGTTTATAATGAGCGGTGAATCAACCTCAACCTGCTTTATAAAATTTAGCAGATATATAGGCAATATTCAAAAAAAATCCTTAATCTGCCACCTAAAAACCGATTTTTCTACTTACTTTTGCCACCAAATTATAAAGAAACATAACAAAGACGTTATTAAAAAAACAGAGATGCCGTATTTAACAATCGAAAAAAAAGCAGACATTTTTACAACTTTTGGTGCGAAAGCAGCCAATACAGGCTCTATTGAGGGTCAAATCGCTTTATTAACAGAGCGTATCAACCACATTTCAGATCACCTGAAGACAAACAAAAAAGATTTCTCTTCACAAAGAGGTTTAATGATGATGGTAGGTAAACGCAAGCGTTTATTGACCTACCTCAGCAAACACGATCTTACCGGTTACAGGGCTTTAATTGAGAAATTAGGTCTGCGTAAATAAACTGTCCAACTATGTAATATGAATAATTCCCAACTACAATTATACGGTTGGGAATTGTTCTTTTTAAACAAGATTTGCTTTGGCTTCCGTTCTCAAAAGAACTGTAGCCAACCACAGCAAAAAATAAACTATAAAAAATTATATGTCTTTATTAAATCCGAAATCAGTTACGTTCGATATTGGCGGTGGCCGCATGGTAACCATCGAAACGGGTAAAATGGCCCGCCAGGCGGATGGCTCCGTTACAGTGCGCCAGGGAAATTGTATCCTGCTTGCAACGGTTGTTGCTAACAAAGAGCCTAAGCCGGGACAAAGCTTCTTTCCATTATCGGTAGATTACCAGGAGAAATTTGGTTCTGCCGGCCGTATACCTGGTTCGTTCTTTAAAAGAGAAGCCCGTTTAAATGACTACGAGATCCTTACTTCAAGGCTTATCGACAGGGCTCTCAGGCCTTTATTTCCCGAAGATTATGTTTGCGAGGTACAGGTTTTGGTATCGCTTATTTCATCTGATGCTGAAGTAATGCCCGATTCACTGGCATGTTTAGCTGCATCTGCTGCTTTGGCGGTATCCGACATTCCCATCCAGGAGATCATTTCAGAGGTGCGTATCGGGAGAGTTAATGGCCAGATGATCGTTAACCCCAACCGCACACAAATGGCGGAGTCTGATTTTGAATTTATCATCGCAGCTACCGATAAGAATATCATGATGGTGGAAGGCGAAAGTAAAGAGTGCCAGGAAGAAGACCTGATCAAAGCTATTGAAGCAGCACACGACGCTATCCGCATACAGGTAAAGGCACAACAGGAATTAAGAGACCTGGTTGGCAGCAATACAAAAAGAGATTACACAAAGCCATATCGTAACGAGGAATTGAATGAGAAGATCATTGGTTTTGCAAGAGATAAAATGCATGCTATTTCATCTGCTGCTTCTGCAAAGCACGACAGGAGCGATGCTTTTGACCTGCTTAAAGAAGAAGTAAAAACATTCTTAGGCGAAGAATTGCCGGAAGAGGACCAGCCATTGGTGGGGCATTACTTTGGTGAATTGCAGTACAACGTGGTTAGGGACATGATCCTAAATGACAGGAAGCGTTTGGACGGAAGGGGAACAGAAGACGTTCGTGCTTTAGAAATGGAAACGGATATTCTACCAACACCACACGGCTCGGCTTTATTTACAAGAGGTGAGACACAATCACTTACTACCGTTACATTAGGAACTCCTTTAGATGAGTTATTGGTGGAAAGCGCACATAAATCAGACTATACAAAGTTTATACTGCATTATAATTTCCCGCCATTCTCAACAGGCGAAGTAAAGATGATGAGGGGTGTGGGCCGCAGGGAAGTAGGTCACGGAAACCTGGCCATGCGTTCTTTGAAAAAGATGATGCCCGGAACAGAATATCCTTATACCGTAAGGGTAGTAAGTGATATCCTGGAAAGTAATGGTTCGTCATCGATGGCCACTGTTTGTGCGGGTTCTCTTGCATTAATGGATGCCGGAGTTCCTTTGGCAAAACACGTAAGTGGTGTTGCAATGGGACTAATTAAAAAAGGAGACGACTTTGCGATCCTTACCGACATACTGGGTGATGAAGATCATTTGGGTGATATGGATTTTAAAGTTACCGGTACACGCGACGGAATTTGCGGTGTACAAATGGATATTAAAGTTGATGGCCTGAGCATGGACGTAATGCGCCAGGCACTGGCACAGGCTAAAAAAGGTCGCATGCACATTTTAGATGCCATGT
>DATHEH010000238.1:0-4999 GCA_035318685.1 Ferruginibacter sp. | reverse complement strand
GTGTTTTTTTTGTTTGATATGGTAAATGGCAAGCGATAACAATGGCAGTAACAGTAGCAGGAGCCAATAATACCCAACGTTATTTATATAGGCCAGCTTCAGTACAAGTACATTCAGAAATACAATAATTAATATTATAATTCCGCTTGCCGAAACCATTTTATGATCCCGTGACATAGATGAAATTTTACAGTAAATAAAAAAAATAAACAGTACCCCGGGTGAAGTGAATAATTAACAGGCCGGGGTTAAAGTACCAAAGGCCTTTTGGTTGGGGAAGAAATCAAGTGAAGTATGACAAAAGAAAAAATGCCCAGGCATGTTTGGAGACTTGCCGGTTAATAATAGAACTTGTATGTAATTTCTCTTTTTCAATTGTAACAAAGCTAATGTTTTTTGTTTGAAGATTTGCAGAATTAAAACCCCTTGGCTTAACTTATCATTCTTTTAACTTATCAGGTTCGATCCGGTGGCCCATTATAGCATAAGGGATCACATTAGTCATGTAACAGGTTCTGACTGTTATTTACACATTAATTTCTGCAGGTTGAAAAAATTCATAACTTCCAAAAAATATTTTTTATGAGAATGAATAAACTGCTTGTTTTAATATTTATATTTTTTGTTTTTGTAACTGCCGGTTGTAATGAAGAAACTAAAAAAGAAACTGCCGTATCAGAAACAGCGATACAAGACACTCACCCTTCCTGGGCTGCACAGTCCAATATTTACGAAGTGAACCTCAGGCAGTATTCTACCCCGGGGTCTGTAAAGGAATTTGAAAAACATTTACCAAGGCTGAAGGAGATGGGTGTTGAAGTGTTATGGTTCATGCCCGTTACACCAATTGGTAAAGAGGGAAGGAAGATGAAGGAAACCGAACTGGGGAGTTATTATGCGGTTAGAGATTACAAAGGATTCAATGAAGAGTTCGGTACAATGGATGACTGGAAGACCTTTGTTAAAAATGCACACAGCATGGGATTCAGGGTCATTACCGATTGGGTAGCTAATCATTCTGCCATTGACAATCATTGGACGAAAGCACACCCTGATTTTTATGCTAAGGATTCAGCAGGTAAAACCATATCCCCGTATGACTGGACAGATGTTCTTAAACTGGATTATAGCAATCGTGAACTAAGGGACAGCATGATCGATGCCATGAAATTCTGGATCACCGAAACAGGTATAGATGGGTTCCGATGCGATGTTGCTGAAGATGTGCCTGTTGATTTTTGGAAAGATTGTATTACCGAATTGAAAAAGACAAAGAATGTTTTTATGCTGGCGGAAGGCGAAAAGCCTGAACTGTACGCAGCAGGGTTTGACATAACCTATGCCTGGAATATCATGAGGGAAATGACCGACCTGTATGCGGGAAAGAAATCATTGATCCAGTTCGATTCTGCACTTAATGCAGACCTGGCAAGGTTCCCGCCTGATGCGTATCGTATGTATTTCACCAGCAACCATGATGAGAACAGTTGGAATGGAACTGAATTTGAAAAATATGGAACCGGGTACAAAGCATTTGCTGTTTTTACGCAGACTATCCACAAGGGCATACCGCTCATCTACAGTGGCCAGGAAATAGCAAATAAAAAACGCCTCAAATTCTTTGTAAAAGATACTATTGCCTGGGACGGTAAGTTTGCCATGGCTCCTTTTTACACAACCTTATTAAAACTTCGCAAATCAAATCCTGCATTGTCTGCAGATGCATCGTACAAAAAATTAAGCAGTTCTAATGATGCCGGTGCATTTGCTTACCAGAGAGAAAAGGATGGGCATAGGGTTGTGGTTATATTAAACCTTTCAAAACAACCACAAAAATTCAATATAAAAGATGTCAGCGGGGAACCAATGAATGTTTTTATGGGCGTAAAAGAAAAGCTAAGTGCCACACACGAGTTTAGTATTGAACCCTGGGGTTTTATTGTTTATGATTATCAATAGGCAAAAGTAGCCCGCGACTTTTTAACATAGAATATTTTTTTTGTTGGATAGTAATTTATTGTATTTTTAGAAGTGTGTATTTTTTACACAACTTATATTTCAGAACCAATCGATTGCTATGTCAAATGTAAAACTGGCTGAGGTTACCCCGCATCCTCCGCATGTATCAAAGCCGGTCTTAAATTTCTGGCAAATATTTAATATGAGTTTTGGTTTTTTCGGGATCCAGTTTGGCTGGGACCTGCAGAGAGCTAACATGGGGCCCATCTATGAATATCTTAAGGCAAGCCCTGATGAGATCCCGTTATTATTTTTAGCAGCGCCTTTAACGGGTTTGATCGTACAACCAATCATCGGGTATATGAGCGACCGTACCTGGCATCCCTGGTGGGGCAGGAGACGGCCATATTTTTTCGTTGGAGCTGTATTAAGTTCGATCTGTCTTTTTTTAATGCCCAATAGCGGCGTTTTGTGGATGGCTGCGGGGTTGCTTTGGATCCTGGATACAGCAGGTAATATAGCTATGGAACCCTTCCGTGCATTTGTCGCAGATAAACTCACAGAAAAACAACGTACCAGGGGTTTTGCCATGCAAAGCCTTATGATCGGTTTGGGAGGTAGTATTGCTTCAGCCCTTCCGTGGTTATTGTCAAACTGGTTTGGCGTTTCGAGAACGGGCGTTGACGGACAGATCCCTGACTCTGTAAAATTTGCATTTTATATCGGTGGTACAATTTTTTTCCTTGCAGTGATGTATACGATTTTCAGTACAAAAGAGTACCCGCCTTCGGATGTAGGCTTTAAAGAAAAAGTAAAAGAGAGTAATAAAGGATTTGGCGGGGGACTTAAAGAGATCATTGATTCGATACGGAATATGCCGCCAAAAATGAAACAACTTTCCCTGGTCCAGTTTTTTACCTGGCCTGGTTTATTCCTGATGTGGTTTTATTACAGCACTGCGGTGGCAAGGAATATTTTTGGAGCAACAAGTGAAACGGATGTTGTTTATACCGAAGGCGTGGAGTTCGCAGGCCTGACACTTTCATTCTATAATGTAATAGCATTCGCTTTTGCATTGATAATACCCTTTGTAGCAAGAAAGCTTGGAAGAAAACTAACGCACAGCTTTTGTTTGTTTTGTGGCGCAGCAGGTTTGATCGCAGTGGGGTTTGTAACGAATAGGTTTATGCTGTATGGCTGCATGGTTGGCGTTGGCATAGCATGGTCAAGTATCTTATCTATGCCTTATGCAATGCTTGCAGGAAGTCTGCCTGAAAATAAGATCGGGCTTTACATGGGGATATTTAACTTCTTTATTGTTTTGCCTGAAATCATTGCTTCATTATTTTTTGGATGGATCATGACCAATCTTTTGGGCAATGACCGCATGTTGGCGGTGCAGATAGGTGGCGGGTTAATGGTTGTTGCAGGGCTGCTCTGTTATTTTATTGTAAAGGAAGGAAAAAATGATGAGGACATTATCGTCATTCCTGATCCTAAACTTGCTTAATATTTTTTATGAAAAAGATTCTTTTAGCTTTTACGATATCCTTACTATCGGTTTTAACTTTCGCACAAACCGAAGGGTATAAATGTTACCCTACGCATTGGTGGACAGGTATGAAATGGAATAAGGTGCAGGTAATGCTTCATGGAAATAAAATTGCGGATGATTTTCCTATGATAAAAATGGGGCCGGGAGGAGTAAAGTTGGCTACAGGCGTTAGCTTACTTAAGATCGATCGTGTTGAAAATCCTAATTATATTTTTCTTGACCTTGCTATTGATGCATCTGCAAAACCAGGTAAGTTCAGTTTCCCGTTTGTAAAAAACAAGAATATTCAATACGAGTTGAAACCACGCCGCAAAGGCAATGGGAATGAATATGCACAGGGAGTAACTTCAAGAGACTTCATCTACCTTGTAATGCCCGATCGTTTCAGCAATGGCGATCCTTCAAATGATAAAATAGCAGGTATGAGAGATCAGTCACTTAACCGCGACACGGTCTTCAACCGACATGGTGGTGACCTCAAAGGAATACAGGATCATCTTGATTACCTGCAGGCCTTAGGGGTTACAACATTATGGCTGAACCCTGTTTTGGAAAATGATATGCCTGACCGTACGGAACATGGTTATGCATTTACGGATCACTATAAGATCGATACGCGGCTGGGTGGTGATAAGGCATACCAGGAACTGATCGATGCAACCCATGCCAAAGGCATGAAAATGATCCAGGATGCCGTATACAACCATGTTGGCCTGTATCATTTTACGGTACAGGATATGCCCATGAAAGACTGGTTGAATCAATGGCCTAAATACAGCAACACAACTTATAAGGACCAGGTTTTATTTGATCCTTATGTTAGCAGTCGTGATAAAAAATTAATGAGTGATGGCTGGTTTACCAGGATGATGCCCGACCTGAATCATAATAATGCTTATGTAGCAAATTTTTTGATCCAGCATGCATTATGGACAGTGGAAGAATTTGGAATAGACGGCTGGAGAATTGATACCTATGCCTACAATGACCTGCAATTCATGAACCGTTGTAATAAAGCACTCATGGATGAATACCCGCAACTGACCATGTTTGGTGAAACATGGGTGCATGGCGTTCCCAACCAATCGTATTTTGTACAGAATAATTATAATATCCCTTATAAGAGCAACTTACAGGCAACTACAGATTTTCAAACACTCTGGGGTATCACAGATGCAATGACCAAAGACTTTGGATGGAACGATGGCGTAAACAAATTATATACAACCCTTGCGCAGGATTTTGTTTATAAGGATCCCATGAGGCAGGTCATCTTCCTGGATAATCATGATATCGCAAGATTTTACTCTGTAGTAAATGAAGATATGACCAAATACCAGTCTTCATTAACATGGCTGCTCACCTGCAGGGGCATTCCGCAAATGTATTATGGAGATGAACTGGCTACAACGGGAACTACAAGCCCGAATGATGGATACGTTCGTCTTGATTTTCCCGGCGGATGGCCGGGCGATAAAATAAATA
>DATHEH010000237.1:0-2710 GCA_035318685.1 Ferruginibacter sp. | reverse complement strand
CTGTAGTTCCGGTTATATTTTCTTCATAAGAGTCTGTGCCGGCAACCAGGCGTGGCGAGATCTTCCAATGTTCTTCCAGGAGCAATTTTAAAAGCTCTACCGAGGTTTTACTTTGGTAATCGAGTAAAATGGTCTCAATTTCCGCCAGCGGAACCTCGCTGAATAAACAAACACTTGCTACTGCACCATCGCAGCCAATACAGAAATCAGAAATGATATGCTGCTCTTTTAAGGAAGGAATTATGGCTACCGGCACCAGCCCGATATCGATGCGGTCATCTGTTAAAAACGAGGCGATATTGGCCGGGTAGTCAATTACGAGGTCTATTTCCTCTTTCATTTTACCCTGCTCAAATCCATATATCAGTGGTTTTGTATTTAAATAACTAACAGCCCCCACCCTTATCTTATGTATCAATTAATGTATTTTTGCGGCAAATTTAGTGCAACATCATGGATTTAAACCAACTTACTGCCATATCACCCATTGACGGCCGCTATCGCAAACAAATTCAGCATTTAGATGAATACTTCAGTGAATATGCACTTATAAAATACCGTGTTGTGGTGGAAGTTGAATACTTTTTGTTTTTGGCAGAAAAGAAATTCTTTAAAGTTGATGCCAGGACAAAACAACAGTTACAAAAAACCGCCGAAGGTCTCTCACTTGCAGATACGCAGGAGATCAAACAAACAGAGACCATCACCAACCATGATGTAAAGGCTGTGGAATATTTTATAAAGAATGTTTTGGACAAATGCAATGCCGGGCATTTGAAAGAATGGGTTCATTTTGGGTTGACTTCGCAGGACATTAATAATACGGCGATCCCTTCATTATGGAAGAACAGTATTGAACTTGAATATCTTCCCGCGGTCATCAACCTGCAACACAGCATCGGAAAAATGGCCATTGCGTGGAAAGATATACCTATGCTGGCACGTACACATGGCCAACCGGCAAGTCCAACAAGACTAGGCAAAGAATTAATGGTTTTCGTGGAAAGGCTGGAGAACCAGATACAGTTATTTAGTTATATACCATTCACTGCAAAGTTTGGCGGCGCTACGGGTAATTTTAATGCACACCATGTGGCATTTCCAAAATATAACTGGGTAACATTCGCCAATGATTTTGTTGAAAATAAATTAGGTCTGCAAAGACAGCAATACACTACCCAGGTAGAACACTATGATACCCTTGCTGCTCATTTTGATGCCATCAAACGCATCAATACGATCATTATGGACCTTTGCAGGGACATATGGACCTATATCAGCATGGATTATTTTAAGCAAAAAGTAAAGAAGGGTGAGATAGGCAGCAGTGCCATGCCGCACAAGGTAAACCCGATCGATTTTGAAAATGCCGAAGGAAACCTCGGCATTGCCAATGCTTTGCTGGAGCATTTTTCGGCCAAACTACCCGTTTCCCGTTTGCAAAGAGACCTCACCGATTCCACCGTATTAAGAAATATGGGCGTACCCGTTGCACATACGATACTTGCTATCAGGTCTACAGAAAAAGGTATTGGTAAACTCATATTAAATGAACCTAAGCTAAAAGCAGACCTTGAAAATAACTGGGCGGTTGTTGCAGAAGCCATCCAAACCATTTTGCGCAGGGACAATTACCCCGCTCCTTACGAGGCATTGAAAGAACTGACAAGGGGTAAATCGGCTATTGATAAAAAAGCAATTCACAGGTTCATATCAGTCTTAAAAGTCTCTGCTGCAGTTAAAAAAGAGCTGAAAACGATCACACCACACAATTACCTGGGAATATAATCCAGTTATGTCCAAAACTATGCAGTTGTACTAATTATTGGGAAGTGCGAAAGGTTTGTGTAATTTCAATTCAACCACCATCCCCTGAGCACCTGTTAACATCGGGGTATCCTACGACATACCCACTTCATCCTTAAAAAGAATTAATACAAAGAACGGCAGTTTTGAACTTTCAGCTAATTTGCTGGTATCAAGACCAAGGAATGTGTATACTAACTACAAAGGAGGGAAGATATTTTAACGATCTTAAGGCTTACTTCCCAAAAACTCTTCCCGGCGCCAAAGCCGGGCTAAAAAAGATTGCTTATTTTTACAACGATGCGATTCTCACTATTTATGAAAAGATTTATTCTTTTCTTCTTACTTCCTGCCAATTTTTGTTCTGCCCAGGTTAACCTGGCACAGGGTTTACAGGCATACTACCCTTTTGATGGTAATGCCGGTGACAGAAGCGGCAACAATAATCATCCTGTTTTTAACAATGCAACTTTAACAGCGGACCGCTTTGGAAATCCTAGCAATGCTTATCACTTCAATGGCATTAATAATTACATGAAGGTGAGGAATGACCCTTCATTGAACTTCGGCAACCAGATCAGTTTATCTGTTTGGGTAAGGCCAACAGGTTTTTATTATGGCATCTGCCATGCCAGCCAGGTCTTAAGTAAGGGCGGAGGTAATTATAACGATGGCAATTATGCCCTGCGTTTTGATGATGCGTTATACTCATCCGGTGCCGGCTGCAGTGGTACGCCCTGTGATACGCTGCACCAGAACTTCAGGGGTACGGGAACGGTCCTCACCCCTTATAAAGACTTTATTCAAAAGAACAAATGGTATAATGTCATTTATGTAAATGATGGTAACACTGCTAAACTTTACGTGGATTGCGAATTAAAATATTCCGTTACTTTTCCTGAGA
>DATHEH010000236.1:0-8212 GCA_035318685.1 Ferruginibacter sp. | reverse complement strand
GCAGGTGGTCACATATCCGGGGCGCACTACAACCCTGCCGTAACATTAGCTGTATTGATCAGGGGCAGGATAAATATGGGAGATGCTTTAACTTACTGGATAGCACAGGTAGGTGGTTCAATAGCAGGCTGGGCCATTGCTAAATTTATTTTTGAAGTAGAAGGTTCAGACATTAGTGCAGTAAAGTCTGTAAGCCAGGGATTGACCGCTGAATTTTTAGGAACATTTGCACTTGCTTACGTAGTGCTTAATACGGCCACAGCCAAAGCACACATCACTAATAGCTTTTATGGTCTTGCGATTGGATTTACCGTAATGGCCTGTGCCTTTACTTTCGGCGGATATTCAGGTGGGGCATTCAACCCCGCAGTAGCAATAGGTGCTACTTTACTTAAAGGATTTGTATGGGCTGATATATGGATCTACCTGGTAGGTTGCTTTGCCGGTGCTGCCGCAGCGGCCTATGTTTTTAACATGAATAACCCTGATGATAAATAAAAAACGTTCCTGCTTTAAAATTAAAAAACCCTTCTCAAGAGAAGGGCTTTTTTTGTTATCCAAACAATCCATAAAAACAAAAAATCTTTAGTTTGTTAGCACACGATTTTAAGATCAGGATCGAACATTCGGATATCAGTATTTAGTTTGTATTGAAAAATCCTTGCTGTGTTGTAAAGGGGGAACGGTCAGTAATTGAAGTAAAATAACAGGCCCGGTAAAGACTTGCGGTTCTTTTCTCATAGGATCGAATTTTTATTTTTTTCAGGTCAGAATATAAACGGGTTTTTTGCCCTTTTATTATAGATATGTTTAAGGATGCGGATGATTTTATATTAACACCTGTGGATAAAACCCAACTCTTATAAACCGCTTTTTAGTAATATAAAAGCCCCTGCAATATTACAGGGGCTTTTTCTAAAAATATGATGAGCTTAATTATTATTACTCTTGTTGAGTGTTGGCTTTGAATTTTTAGAAGTCTTTGTTTTATCAGACTTCTTCTTAGCATCATTTTCCACTACCCATTTGTCATAGTCTTCCACACTTAAAACATCACCGGTAAGCGTAATGCTCTTTATTTCATCAACGCCTGCAAATTTAACGGTCAGGTGTTTGTCAAAGTGATTTAAAACAGCTGCATTGAAAGTAGCTGTAATGGTACCGGTCTTTCCTGGTGCTATCGGCGGCTTGGTATAATCCCCGATGGTGCAACCACAGGTTGGACTCGCCTGCTCAATAATAAGCGGTTCTTTGCCGATATTGGTTACTACAAAAGTAGCCGTAGCAGGGATACCCTGTTTCAGTTTGCCCAGGTCAACGGTTTCAGTAGTGAATTTAGCCACATCCGCTACCATCTTTTGTTGCGCAAACAGCACAGAGGTAAGGCTTAAAGCCAATACTGATAATATCATTCTTTTCATGGTCATATTGTTTTTATTATTTCGATTAATTTTTTAGATCATTTAAGCCTTTATTCTCAGGAGCAGAGCTTCCAGGTGTTTTCCAAACCTCGCCTTTAATGGTTATTTGTTTGGTTTGCGCACCGTTATAAGTTACAGTGATGAACTTGGTGAACACGCCTTCAGCCGCTGCATTGTATCCAACGGTGATCCTGGTAGACTCACCCGGTGCAATAGATTTCTCTTTTTCCCATTCGGGTGTAGTACAGCCACAACTTGCCTGGACATTCGCAATTTTTAAAATTTCGTTGCTTTTATTCGTTACTTCAAAAATATGCGTAACAGGCTTTCCCTGTGGTATCTTGCCAAAATCAAATTCTGCTTCTTTCAAAGTCAAAAGAGATTCGGGAACTACTACCACGGCAGCTACTTCTGTTTTAACTTCAGTGGTTGATTTCGCTACAGCAGGAGCTGTTGTCAATTGCTGGGCATTCAATGCCGCAACCATACATGTTGCCAAAAGGACTGTAAAGATTTTTTTCATATTGAGTTTTTTAATAAATGAGCTTTTCAAAGATACTAAAACGGATTTATCTGGTTCAAATTGCCGGCCTGTTAGGAGATTTTTAACAAAGCTCCCCTATAATTTATATTTTTGTTGTAGTTTAAAGTATATGGATACAAATAACAATAAAGATGCTGCTTTAGCTGATAAGCTGAGTTTTGATAACTTCCGGAACGAGGTCCTCAAAGATTACCGAATAGCCTGTGAGAGCAGGGAAACCAGCTTGTTGGGAAGAAAAGAGGTACTGACCGGGAAAGCCAAGTTCGGCATCTTTGGTGACGGCAAGGAAGTGGCCCAGGTGGCCATGGCGAAATTCTTTAAACCGGGGGATTTCAGGGCGGGCTATTACAGGGACCAGACCTTTATGTTTGCCAGCGGCCTGGCTACTATTGAGCAATTCTTTTCTCAGTTATACGCTGATCCCCATGTTGAAAACGATCCCTTTAGCGCAGGCCGGCAAATGAATGCCCATTTTGCCACAAAACTGGTTGATGAGAACGGGGAGTGGCTTGACCTCACTGAACTGAAAAATGTAAGCAGTGATATAGCGCCTACCGGCGGCCAAATGCCGAGGGCTTTAGGGCTTGCATTTGCTTCAAAAGTTTTTAGAAATGTTAAGGAAACAAAAGACCTGAAGAACCTCAGCAATAATGGTAATGAAATTTGTTTTTGTACCATTGGTGATGCCTCAACAAGCGAGGGCCATTTTTGGGAAACTATAAATGCAGCAGGTGTGTTGCAGGTGCCATTGGCTGTTTTTGTGTGGGATGATGGTTATGGCATTTCTGTTCCCAAAGAATACCAAACAACAAAAGGATCCATCTCGGATGTATTAAAAGGTTTTCAAAAAAAGGAAGGAACCAATGGTATTGACATTTATAAATTAAAAGGATGGGATTATGCAGGAATGTGTGAGATACTGGAACCGGCTATTCAAAAAATAAGGGATACACATACACCCGCGGTCTTTCATGTGGAAGAGATAACACAACCGCAGGGACATTCTACTTCCGGAAGTCATGAGCGTTATAAGAACCAGCAGCGCCTGGAATGGGAGAAGGAATGGGATGGATTGAAACAAATGAGGGAATGGGTCATCGCGAATGCATTGGCGGAAAGTGAAGACCTTGGCAGGATCGAAGAAAATGCTTCCTTATTTGCAAAAGAAAGCAAACAAAGGGCCTGGGCAAAATTCATTAACCCAATAAAAGAACTGGTTGCAAAAACAACGGATATTTTAAAAGCGTTGGAACATGCCGAGCCTTCCATAAAAAAACTTTCAGACCAGTTAGCAGCTGAGCGTGAGCCCATGCGGAGAGATGTTATGAAGACCATTGCTGCTGTTCTGGATATCGCTGGAAATGCACCTGGAGCAATTGCTCTAAATGAATTTTATGCCCAGCTAAAAAAAGACAGTGCCGGTCTATACAATAGTTTTTTATACCATGATGGTCCACGATCTGCATTGAAGGTGCCTGTTATTGATCCTTACTATACTGAGGATGCTGCGGTGGTAAATGGCTACGAAGTTTTGAATAAATATTTTGATGAGTTATTCACAACAAATAAAAGGGTCATTGCATTTGGAGAGGACCTCGGCCAGATCGGTGACGTTAACCAGGGTTTTAGCGGCCTGCAGGAAAAACACGGTAATCACCGCATATTCGATACCGGCATCAGGGAACTCACGATCATGGGACAGGGTATCGGACTGGCTTTGAGGGGGCTTCGCCCTATCGCTGAAATCCAATACCTCGATTATTTATTGTACGGTTTACAACCGCTTAGCGATGATGTGTGCACAACGCATTACCGTACCGCGGGCCAGCAAAGTTGTCCACTAATAGTACGCACAAGAGGTCACCGGCTCGAAGGTATCTGGCACAGCGGTTCTCCCATGGGCATGATCATTAATGCACTCAGGGGCATGTATGTTTGTGTGCCCCGTAACATGGTGCAGGCTGCCGGCATGTACAATACATTAATGCAGGGTAATGACCCGGGACTTGTGATAGAATGTTTGAACGGGTATCGCTTAAAGGAAAAGCTCCCTTCTAATTTAATGGCCTATACCGTACCGTTGGGTGTGCCGGAGATCGTAAAAGAGGGAACAGATGTAACCATTGTAACCTATGGCTCCACCCTTCGCATCGCAATGGAAGCAACAGAAACACTGGATAAAATGGGTACCAGTTGTGAAGTAATTGATGTGCAGACATTATTACCTTTTGACCTCAACCATACAATTGTTGCCTCGCTTAAAAAGACCAACCGCATAATTTTTATTGACGAAGATGTACCGGGGGGTGCGGCAGCTTACATGTTCAATAAAGTGATGGAAGAACAGGGAGGTTATAAATATCTTGATGTATCTCCAAGAACGATCACGGCCAAAGCACATCGTCCGCCCTATGGCAGCGACGGTGATTATTTCAGCAAACCAAATACCGAAGAGATTGTAGCCACCATTAAAGAGATGATGAGTGAGTAAGGGGCAGGATGGATCCTGGATTCTTGATAAAAGTCTTGGAATTATTGAAGTCATCCAGTATCCAGTATCTTCAATGAAGACATGTCTTCACGATCTACATCCATTTCTTTATAAGTACCAGCTTATATGACGAGTATCGGATTTTTACAGCTTATTGATATACTAGGCACTTTTTCCTTTGCAGTATCAGGTGCTTTCTTCGCCATGGAAAAAAAACTCGATCCATTTGGTATACTCATCCTTTCTTTTGTTACAGCTATCGGCGGAGGTACGCTCCGCGACATGATGATCGGCAACCTGCCTGTAGGATGGCTGCAGGACGAAACCGCAACTGTGGTAATATTCTGTGCAGCCATAGGTACCATGCTCTTTAGCCAATGGCTTAAAAAAATAAACGCCACCTTGTTTTTATTCGATGCGCTTGGCCTCGGACTCTTTACCATCATTGGTATAGAAAAAGGATTGGATCTCAATTTGAGCATTGGCGTATGTATTGCCCTTGGTACCATCACTGCAAGCTTTGGCGGTGTTATAAGAGATGTACTTTTAAATAATGTGCCCCTTGTATTCAGAAAGGAAATTTATGCATTGGCCAGTATCATCGGCGGCCTTTTCTACATCCTGTTAAAAAGCAGCAGTCTTAATAATGACGTGGCTAAGATCATTTGTATATTACTTATACTCGCTATTCGCCTGCTCGCTGTAAAATACAAGCTGAGCCTTCCGTTATTTTATGCTAAAAAAGAAAAATGATGAAACTAACCCTTTACCAGGTCGACGCCTTTACCGATAAACTGTTTGGCGGCAACCCTGCAGCCGTAGTTCCATTGGAACACTGGCTTGATGACGTATTGATGCAAAGTATTGCAGTGGAAAATAATCTTTCAGAAACTGTATTCTTTGTGCCCTCTGCAGATAAGGGTGCTGATTTTGATATCCGGTGGTTCACGCCGGGATATGAGATCAACCTGTGCGGGCACGCCACACTGGCCAGCGCCTTTGTACTGTTCAATATTTTAAAATTTAATAAAGAAGAGATCCGCTTCAGTTCTAAAAGCGGGGTATTAAAAATAAAAAGAGAAGATGATTGGATATCGATGGACTTCCCATCCTGGAAGCCCGGCCGGCTTGATACCTATCCTGAAGAACTTTCTGCTATCTTATGTAATGCAGAGATAGTTGGTGTGTATAAGAACAGGGATATTTTAGTAGAATTGGCGGATGAGGATGCCGTAAAAAAATGTGCACCTGATTTTACGCTCATGAAAAAGCATATCGACAGGATGATCATCACTGCCCCCGGAAAAAAAGTTGATTTTGTATCCCGGTTTTTTGCGCCCGGTGCAGGTATTGACGAAGACCCGGTCACCGGTTCTGCGCATTCACAATTAATTCCTTTCTGGAGTGAAAAATTAGGAAAGAATGAACTTCATGCCCTGCAATTATCCGCCCGGGGCGGCGAACTTTTGTGTGAACAAAGAGGCGACAGGGTAGTTATGAAAGGTAAGGCCGTTTACTATATGAAGGGTGAGATCAATATTGAATGATATGACGTCCCCGCCTGATCATTGTGGTCCTTTTCACGGTCAGACGGGAACGTCAGACCGTGGTATTATTTCAAATTATGATAAACCTTCTGCACATCCTCATCCTGCTCCAGGTGATCGACCATTTTTAAAACTTCGTTGCTTTGTTCTTCATTTAATTCCATAGCATTTGAAGGTATCCAGGTAAGCTCTGCGCTGATCACTTCGATCTTTTTTTCTTCAAGCGCTTTACTCATATTGCCATATTCATTGAATGGCGTGCGGATAACAATATTGCCATCTGCATCTTCACCTATCTCTTCCAGACCATTATCGATAAGTTCCAGCTCAAGGTCATCAATATTCAGTCCGTTATTCTTTATTTTGAATTCGCTCATGTGCTTAAAACCAAAAGCAACACTGCCGCTTGTGCCTAATGCGCCATGTCCCTTTGTAAAATGCATCCTTACATTGGCAACGGTCCTTGTTGGGTTATCTGTTGCGGTCTCCACCAACACAGCAATACCATGGGGTGCATATCCTTCATACATGATCTCTTCATAATTGCTGGTATCCTTGCCCATCGCTCTTTTAATGGCAGCCTCTACACGGTCCTTAGGCATGCCAACGGACTTAGCATTGATATAACATCTTCTTAAGGCAGGGTTGTTATTAGGATCGGGGCCGCTGGCTTTTACAGCAATAGCGATCTCTTTCCCGATACGGGTAAAGTTCTTTGCCATCTTATCCCAGCGGGCAAACATGCTGCTTTTTCTGACTTCAAATATTCTTCCCATATCTTGGTTAATTCGTTAATTAGTTAATACGTTAATCCGTAGGCAGGGCGCAAATTTAAGGAACTTAGGACTAATTTTAAAGATGATGAAAAAGTATACCTCAAAGTATGCAGGCTCCGGTTCCCTTTAGGGATTAGGGGCAAAATTATAGCCAACCGAAAATTTCAACACGCGGTTGCGGGCATCAAAATTCTCATTCTTATCCAGTCTTGATAACCCGTGTTCATAGCCGGCCTGTATGTTGAACCCGTTCTCAAACTTATACCCGATGCCACCGGTCAAACCGAGATCGGCCTTATTAAAGCGCCCGGTTATGCCAATTCCTTTGTTGAATAAAGTAATACCCAGTATGCCAAGCTTTGCATTTAAACTGCTTCTTACCAGGTAAGAAAACTGCGGGCCTGCATATACCTGGAAGCCTTTATAAACATTTGCCCTTAATACCAGGGGGATATCAATATAATGGGACTGCACTTCTGCACCTATATCGATACCAAAATATTTTAAAGCAGGGATCTGGAAATCTCCTTTGATACCGTATCCTTTTTTTGAATACTGGAGGCCGGGTTCAAAAGAGAATGTTTGGGAGATGGGAATGTTCACATAGCCGCCGAAGTGGAGGCCTTTCTTTCCTTTGGTTACAATATAACCTTCGGTCTTGTCAACCAGGTCTTCAACGACCTGCAGGTCGTCACCTTCCCATTTGGAAAAATTTATTCCGTTCCTGATGCCGAAACTGACCTGTGCATGCATAGTGGTAACCATAACTACGCTGATAACAGCGAGTGTAATTTTTTGCTTCATATGTTTTGCAGGGGGTTTTATTACTGCCGGCGATCTGTCCGGAAATCTGTGCCATGAATTTTTTGTTTGCACAAGTAATTGTTAAAGCAGGTTATGTTTACTACCGGTTAACGAAATACATAGCTGTCTGGCCACTATCAGGAATCAATAATTTACAACAACGCTTAATTACTACAGACTCTTAAAATTTAAACTGCTGTTAGTGGCCTGACAGCTAATAGAAATCATGTAAGTTTGCTTTTTATAAATACTACTTTATGGACAAACCCGTTTACTACGCCGACTATTTGCAACTTGATAAGATAACCAATGCACAGGATCCTGAAAGTTTTAGAGATGGGAAAACCCCTGCGCACGATGAAATGCTTTTTATCATCATTCACCAGGTTTACGAGCTATGGTTCAAACAAATACTTTTCGAGGTGAATTCGGTAATAGAAATAATGGATAAACCTGCTGTAAACGATAATTCATCAGAAATGCAGACCGTTGTGCACCGGCTAAAAAGGGTGGCAACCATATTAAGGGTGATCGTTCAGCAGATCGATATCATGGAATCCATGACGTCGATGGACTTTTTGGATTTCAGGGATATGCTTCGCCCGGCATCGGGTTTCCAAAGCTACCAG
>DATHEH010000235.1:0-3405 GCA_035318685.1 Ferruginibacter sp. | reverse complement strand
AACCGAGCAATAATCTTCCGGTGCAATTGCAAACAATGCGGCATATTGATCGCACTGTATCTGTAATTTTTCTTTGCCGATAGTTCCGTCTTTATCAATGGCCTCTACTTCCACAAATGTTCCCAGGCCCTCTACGGTATCAAAATGAAATTTTACGTTGTTGATGAAGTAGATCCTTCTTCTTTTACCCACAACGGCTTTTATGCCCAGTGTTTTAATGAGTATTTCTTTAAGTGCCTTATCGGGCTGGTGCTGATATAATAAAACATGGCTCGATTTGGCACCAGCAAAATCCTCCCGTTCATAATGTATCAAGGCGTTCTCAATATTACCTTCACGTAATTTGAGTCTTCCTGCAATTACATTAAAATACGTGTCTACCTGGTGATCTTCACCGGTGAACAATGGATTGTGTTGTTGTAACAAAGCTTCCAGTTCAGCAAGTTTATCCGTGGATGCTTTGAATTCTATGTTGAGGATGGGCATGAATTAAAGATATAAAAAAAACTGTCTCGCCTTAAGCGAGACAGTCCGGGTAAACTTATTTTAAAATGATTACCTCACCAACTTCAACTCATCAATAATATTCTTAGCTCCACCCAGCTTATCAATGCACCAAAGTACATAACGAACATCCACGTTAATGGTGCGGTTAAGGTCTTTGTCGAATGCAATTTTATGGCTGAGCGCTTCATAGTTACCATCGAAAGCAAGGCCGATCAGGTTACCACTGCCATCAATAACAGGTGAACCGGAATTACCCCCGGTGATATCATTGCTGGTAATAAACCCGATAACCAGGTCATTGGTACGCTTGTCGATATACTGGCCGAAATCCCTTTTCTTTAAAAGTTCAATTTGTTTTGCAGGAAGGTCAAATTCATAATCACCTGCTTTGTATTTTTCAAGTATCCCCTTGCTGGTGGTAACATAGTCATAGAATACGCCATCACGCGGACGATAACTTTTAACTGCGCCATAACTAACCCTCATACTGAAGTTAGCATCAGGATACATTTTATTTACCGCGGCAGGGTTCATCTCCATGATACCTTTCATGTAAGCACGGCCCAGCTCATTATTTTTATTTACAAAGGCTGTGTACATGGGGGCGTATTTGCCGTTGTAATTTTTTACGAATGCAGAAGCATATGCAAAAGCGGGATCTGCCTGCAGGGTAGTTACATCAGGATTTGCAACAAATGCATTCCATTTGGCCTCATCGATCAGCATTGTTTTTGCAAAAACATCACGTGCCCATTTTTTAAAAGTGGCTTCTTCCCTAAGGTCGCCATAATTAGATTTGATGCCTTCGTAAAAACCAATGGGATGCTGGCTCTTGTCCACATCATTATAATACATCATCGCGGTAGCTGCAAGTATCTTTTCATCACTGGGCAGGTCCTCGCCCTCTAAAAATGCCTTACGTGCTGCGGTTGCTGCTTCTACTGCTTTTTTGATATCAGCAGCCGGTGTATTGTTCTTAAGTAATTTATCTTCCAGTGAAATAAGACCCGATGCCGCACCTGCAAGCGGCGATCCTACAATGCCTTCGATCACGTACTGGCGTTGTTTGCTATATGGTGACCATGCAGCATAATTCTTTTCATACCCGGTCATTATGTTCTCGTACTCAGGTTTGCCCTTTGCCCAGGTTGTAAAACCACTTTCATATTTTTGCTTGTCATCATACACATGATATTTTACAAGCTGCTTGGTTTCGCCATCATAGAATTTCCAGTAGTTGGCAACACCTGCATAGTTGTTTGCCAGTTTTAATTTTACTGCAGGGTCCTTTATCATTTGTTCGTACATCAGTTTTAAACGAACATCCCTCAAACCTACCAGTGAAGGATTTTCAACTTCATTCTTCAACTTGATGCCATAGCTGGTCTCGTAACGGTTAGTACCCCCGGGGTAACCCCAGATCATGGCAAAGTCGCCGTCTTTAAAACCTTTGAGGCTAACAGGTAAGAAATGCTTTGGCTTCAAGGGCACATTGTCTGCACTATAATCCGCAGGCTTGCCATCCTTTGCTGTATACACACGGAAGACAGAGAAGTCGCCCGTATGGCGTGGCCACTCCCAGTTGTCGGTATCGCCACCAAATTTTCCTACACTTTCAGGAGGAGCACCAACCAGGCGGATGTCCCTGTAGGTTTTGTACACGTACATGATGTATTGATTGCCTTTGAACATGCTGTAGATCCTTCCGGCCAAACCATTTTCTTTATCAGCGACTTTATCAGTGATGGCTTTATAAACATCGGGTAATTTTTTTACCCTGTCGGCCCATGATAAACCTTTTACACCGTCTTCCACTTCTTTGGTAACGTCAACGATCCTGTCAAGGAACTGTACGGTTAAATTGCTTTTAATTTCCTGGTCTTTGCTGCGGGCATAAAAACCATCCTGGAGGTAGTTATGCTCAACCGTGCTGGCTCCTGATATGGCTCCATATCCGCAATGGTGATTGGTAAAGATCAAACCCTGGCTGCTTACGATCTCGCCCGTGCAACCTCCGCCAAAAATAATGATCGCGTCTTTGAGCGATGCTTTGTTGATAGAGTACAATTGTTCTTTGGTTAGTTTTAGTCCTTTCTTCACCATATCATTATACACCTGTTGTCCCAGCAGCATAGGCAACCACATTCCTTCATCAGCGCTGGTTTTAAGTAGACTTAGCGATAAGACGATCGCAATAAAAAGTTTCTTCATATAGTATATTTTTTTAGGAAGACAAACTTAGGCATTTTTTTGTCATAAAGGCCTAATCCTCCAATGGCCGCCCTCTTCCTTTCATCTTTGGGAGATAGGGTAATGGGGCTCGTGCTTATTGTTTATATTTGCTGTCTTTAACCCCTCCATAAAAATAGATGGCGATATTTGATATCAAGCTTCCAAAATCAATTGCCCGGGCACTTAATATCCCTGTCAGCGACCCAAGAAGACAACAGATAAAAGTGCTGAAGAAACTTTTACGCAAGGCAAGGTTTACCGAGTTTGGCCAGCGCTATCGTTTTGATGAGATATTGTTAAGCAACCATCCCGGGAAAAAATTTCAGCAACAGGTTCCTACATACGATTATAATAAGATATATGATGCCTGGTGGCATAAAGCCAAGGAAGGCATACCTGATGTGTGCTGGCCGGGTGTTATAAAATATTTTGCACTCAGCAGCGGCACCAGTGACGCAACCAGTAAATTCATTCCTATTACCAAGGACCTGATAAGAAGTAATACCATCACCAGCTTTAAGCAATTGTTGAGTTTAACGAAGTACGATAACCTGCCCACAAGTTCGCTCGGAAAAGGCTGGCTCATATTAGGAGGCAGTACACAATTGCAAAAGGGGCCAACTTATTTTGCAGGCGACCTTAGCGGCATACAACAAAGGAATATCC
>DATHEH010000234.1:0-4247 GCA_035318685.1 Ferruginibacter sp. | reverse complement strand
TGATGCACTTGCTGCTACTTCTGCCAATGCTATCAGTTCTGCATTTTTAGCGAATGTACCCGCAGGTATTGATATCATCAACACGTTGAACGCACTAAAAGCGCGGTATTCCTTGTATGCAGAGCTTTATCCCCAGGCACTTGCTGCCGCTAACCTGGTAGACATTACAAAAAAATCCACCTTTAATTATGATGCGCTTTCGCCAAACCCTATATTTGATGTGGCGACCTCTACCAATAACGTAGTACAGCCAAAGGATTCCACATTAGGATTACCACCTTCGTTAGCCCCCTCATTATCTGATGGAAGGGTGCCATTCTATACGGTTATTAATGTAACTGCACCACGCTTCCGCATCAATAATTTTGGCAATGCTGCAACAGCGGCTATACCGGTATACCTGCCGGGGGAAATTACATTGATCAAAGCAGAATGCTATGCACGTGCCAATGACAGTACAACGAGCAAAACATTTTTGAATGCTGTAATAACAAAAACAGCCGCCGCAGATCCATTTGGTGTTGGCGCAAACCAACCACCCATTAATTCCTACGGTTCTTATGCTGCTTTATTGGAACAGATATACAGGCAGCGCTGTATTGAATTATTCATGAGCGGACAAAAACTTGAAGACATGAGAAGATTCGGCAGGCCAATAGCGGAGAGAAAAAGAAACCTCATGCCTTATCCATTGAGGGAAAGAGATAACAATCCCAACACACCAGCCGATCCTCCTTTTTAAAGATCGCACAAAATAATAAAGATCCCGGTTGTATAAAGCAACCGGGATCTTTATTTGGAAATGAATTTCAGGTTTCTTTTTATGCCTTCAAACCTGGTCCTTTTTAAAGGCGAATTTTTAAAAATGGTTTTGAAAGATTCTTCTGTTAATTCTTCCCAGTCATTTTTGGAGAAGTTTAAGATTTCAGGAATGGGTTTGAAGTTAATTTCATTCGTGGCTTTTGAAAAACGGTTCCAGGGACAAACATCCTGGCAGATATCACATCCAAACATCCAGTCATTGAACTTGCCTTTCATTTCACCGGGGATCAATGCATCTTTTAATTCGATGGTGAAATAAGAAATGCATTTGCTGCCATCAACAACCTTCCCCGGTAATATCGCTTCGGTAGGACAGGTGTCGATACATTTTGTGCATGTACCGCAATAATCTTTTGCAAACGGATCGTCGTAGATCAATTCGAGGTCAACGATCAGTGTTGCTATAAAGAAAAAAGAACCCGATCCCTTGTTTATCAGGTTCCCGTTTTTACCGATCCAGCCCAGCCCGCTTTTTTGTGCCCAGCTTCTTTCCAAAACAGGTGCACTATCCACAAAACCTCTTCCATGCACCTCACCAATATTTTCTTTTATGGCAGAAAGCAGCAGTTTTAATTTTGTTCTTATTACGTCATGATAATCGTTGCCAAAAGCATAACTGGCAATTTTAGGCGCATCGGGAGATTGTTGCTCCGAGGGAAAATAATTCAGCAACAATGTAATTACAGATCTTGCACCCGGAACTAACTTCGCCGGGTCGATGCGCAGGTCAAAATAATTTTCCATGTATTGCATGCTGCCGTGCATGCCTTTATTGAGCCAGTTTTCAAGACGACGGGCATCTTCTTCAAGCGGCTGTGCTTTGGCTACAGCACAATGGTCAAAACCCAGCTGTGCGGCGGTCCTCTTAATAAGATCTGTATTTTTTTCTACTGTGTTCATGGCTTTCCGGTTCATGCAAAAGCAACCGGGCAGGTTATTTATTGCTCTTATTTGTAAACTTTATAGATCCTTTTAATTAAAAATACGAAAGCGCTGCTAAACCCAGGTTTTTCGCTTTCCTGTCCTCCATGTTACAATAGCATAAATACACGCTGATAGCTGCTTTTGCGGCAGTAATACGGGGGTTTATATGTCATTATTGCCTGTATGTAATGTTGGATTGTGTTTTGTGTAACAATATAAAAATCAAAGGATATGGCTTTACAGAATTTAACTATAAAATCACAGGAAATATTACAACAGGCACAGCAACTGGCTTTTAACGCAAATAATGCAAATATTGAATCAGAACATATTTTAAAAGCCCTGCTGGATGATAAGGATTCACCGGTTGATTTTTTATTGAAAAAGAATAACGTAAACGTTAACTATGTAGAGGAGAAACTTGACGAATCAATTGAAAAATTACCAAAGATCTCCGGTGGTGAAGCAGCACAGGCATTAAGCCGCGAAGCAAATAATATCATATTGCGTTCCAGCGCTGCATTAAAAACTTTTAAGGACGAATTCGTAAGTGTGGAACATTTGCTGCTTGCCATGTTGCAGGGGCACGATAATACGGCAAAACTTTTAAAGGACGCGGGCTTGACCGAAAAAGGATTGATCGCTGCAATAAAAGACCTGAAGAAAGGTTCCACCGTTTCTTCCCAAACCTCGGAAACCCATTTTAATGCGTTGAATAAATATGCAAAGAACCTGAATGAAATGGCAAGCGCAGGGAAACTCGATCCCGTTATCGGTAGAGATGAAGAAATAAGAAGGACCCTGCACATTCTGTCACGCAGAAGCAAGAACAATCCCATCCTTGTAGGTGAACCCGGTGTTGGTAAAACTGCGATAGCGGAAGGCCTGGCCATGCGTATCGTGAATGGGGATGTGCCGGAGAACCTAAAAACAAAAATCATTTTCGCTTTGGATATGGGCCAGCTCATTGCCGGCGCAAAATATAAAGGTGAATTTGAAGAGCGTTTAAAATCCGTGATCAAAGAAGTAACCACCAGCGAAGGGGAAATCATTTTATTCATTGATGAGATACATACGCTGGTAGGTGCCGGTGGTGGCGACGGTGCCATGGATGCCGCAAACATATTGAAACCCGCACTGGCAAGGGGCGAGCTCAGGGCCATTGGCGCAACAACATTGAACGAATACCAAAAATTCTTTGAAAAAGACAAGGCACTGGAACGTCGTTTCCAGAGAGTGATGATAGATGAACCCAATGTGGAAGACGCCGTATCCATCCTTCGCGGATTGAAGGACAGGTATGAAAATTACCATCATGTGCTGATAAAAGATGAGGCCATCATAGCAGCTGTGGAATTATCTAACCGCTACATCACAGATCGTTTTTTACCGGATAAGGCAATTGACCTTATCGACGAAAGTGCAGCTAAGCTCAGGTTAGAAATGAACAGCATGCCCGAAGAACTGGATGAGCTGGAAAGAAAGATACGGCAACTTGAAATCGAAAGAGAAGCCATAAAAAGGGAAAACGATGAACAGAAGCTTAAGCAATTAAATACAGAGATATCCAATCTCTCTGTGGAAAGAGATACATTCAAAGCCAAGTGGCAGCAGGAAAAAGAGATCGTGGAAAAGATACAGAATGCAAAAGCTGAGATCGAAAATTTAAGACTGGCTGCAGATAAAGCAGAGCGTGAAGGGGATTATGGAAGGGTTGCCGAGATACGTTATGGAAAAGTGCAGGAGCAGGAAAAGATAATTGAAAAATTCTCCCAACAACTGGCAGAGATCAGTGAAAAGCGACTTTTAAAAGAAGAAGTGGATGCAGAAGATATTGCAGAAAACGTGGCCCGGGCAACCGGTATCCCTGTTATGAAAATGATGCAGAGTGAGAAGGAAAAACTGCTGCATCTGGAGGAGGAATTGCACAAAAGGGTGGTAGGACAGGAGGAAGCCATCGAAGCCGTGTCGGATGCTATCCGCCGAAGCCGGGCGGGATTGCAGGATCCTAAAAAGCCGATCGGGTCCTTTATTTTCCTTGGAACCACGGGTGTGGGTAAAACGGAATTGGCCAAGGCGCTGGCCGATTATCTCTTTGATGATGACGGCATGATGACCCGGATCGACATGAGCGAATACCAGGAGAAACACGCTGTGAGCAGGCTTTTGGGCGCTCCTCCCGGTTATGTCGGCTACGACGAAGGCGGGCAATTGACCGAGGCCGTGAGGCGGAAACCCTATAGTGTAATCCTGTTAGATGAGATTGAAAAGGCGCATCCTGACGTTTTTAACGTATTATTGCAGGTGTTAGACGATGGCCGGCTCACCGATAATAAGGGTCGTATTGTGAATTTTAAGAATACGATCATCATTATGACAAGTAATATGGGCAGCCAGGTTATACAGGATAATTTTGCTGAAGTGAATGAGGACAATTTGGAAGCGGTGGTGGACCGGACTAAGTATGAAGTGGTTGAACTGCTAAAGCAAACGATCCGGCC
>DATHEH010000233.1:0-23432 GCA_035318685.1 Ferruginibacter sp. | reverse complement strand
ACATTTGTGCACGGCTTTCTATCTGGAATACGCCAATGGTATCGGCGTGGCAGATCATTTCATACACTGCAGGATCATCCTGTGGAATATTGGCCAGCGTGAGATCAAGATCATAATGTTCTGTTGCCAAATCAAAAGCTTTGCGGATGCAGGTGAGCATACCGAGTGCCAATACATCTATTTTCATAAAGCCCAATGCATCGATATCATCTTTGTTCCATTCAATGCAGGTCCGGTCTTCCATCCTTGCATTCATGATTGGTACCAGGTTGGATAATTTATCACGAGTAATTACAAAGCCACCGGTATGCTGTCCTAATTGGCGTGGAAAGCCGATATACTCTTTTGTAAGTTTCAATACTTTTAAAAGATGCAAATCACCGGGATTCAATCCCTGTTCTTTTATGCGTTTTCCTTCAAACCATTCATCGGTAAATTCCCAAATGGAGCCAGATAAACCATTGATCGTATCAACAGATAAACCCATTGCTTTACCTACATCACGAATGGCACCTTTTTGGTGTTGCTGTGTAACAGTGGCCACAATTGCAGCTCTATCTCTTCCATATTTATTGAAAACGTATTGCATTACCTCTTCCCGCCTTTCGTGTTCAAAATCCACATCAATATCGGGAGGCTCGTTGCGGCTGGAGGAAATAAAACGTTCAAATAACAGATCAAATTTTGTAGGATCAACAGAAGTAATACCAAGGCAATAACAGACTGTTGAATTAGCAGCTGAGCCCCTACCCTGGCAGAGAATTTTTTGCTGCCTTGCAAAACGAACAATATCATAGACAGTAAGAAAGTATGCAGCATAATTCATTTCTTCAATGAATTTCAATTCATAATTTATAGCAGTTATGGTTTTTTCAGGAACATTTTCTCCATAGCGTTCTTTTGCTCCCTGCCAGGCAAGCATGGTTAATTCTTCCTGAGGTGTGCGGCCATCGGTTGTGATCTCTTCCGGGTATTCATACTTTAATTCGTTCAATGAGAATTGGCAGGCTTCTGCAATCTCCTGCGTATTTTTTATTGCATCGGGGTATTGCCTGAATAAGCGCAGCATTTCATCTTTTTGTTTTAAAAACCGTTCTGCATTAGGATGCAATAAATAACCTGCAGTATAGATGGTGCATTTTTCACGAATGCAGGTCAGGATATCCTGTAATTGCCTTCTGCCCGGTTCATGATAATGCACATCATTTGTTGCAACCAACGGTATTTGCAATTGCGAAGACAATTGTGCAAGCCGGTATAAATATTTGCTGTCATCGCCCTGGTAGCGGCGGGAAGCTGCTAAATATAAGTTTGCACCAAAAGCTTCCTGATATTCTTTTAAAGAACCTGCAAGCGATGCATCAAATTCAAACAGCTCATTCAACTCTGTTGGAGGCAACACAATAAATTTTATTCCTTCAGCATATTGATAAACATCTGCTTTGTATAAATGGCATTCACCTTTTTCTGCACGCCGGTTTCCGAGTGTAAGCAAATTAGAAAGTTGCGAATATGCTTTTATATTGGTTGGGAATGCCAGTAAACTTAAACCGTCCAAAAGATCCAAACGACAACCAACAATAATGCGGATGTCATTAATTTTTGCTGCTGCATGGGCACGTACAATACCGGCCAAGGTATTGCGATCAGTTATTGCGATTTCTTTGTAGTGCAGAGCTACAGCCTGTTGTACTAATTCTTCAGGATGTGAAGCGCCCCGGAGAAAAGTAAAATTGGATGTGACCTGTAATTCTGTGTAGACCTCACCCCCTTCCCCTCTCCAAGAGGATGCTTCGACTCCGCTCAGCATGGGCGGTACTTCAAAGCTTTGTTTATCATTTTGTTCTTCCATTGTAACATTAAATCTTTGTTCAGCATATTAAGGTTTATTAAAAAAGCACTCACGCAAAAAAACCATGAATAAACCATTGAAAAGATCTGGCTGCATCGTAATGTCCCGAACGAAATAACCAATATCTTTTTCCTGCTTCATCTTCTACCGAATAATAATCCCGGTGCTGGCCCTGTTGCAGCCACCATTCCTGTTCAATACGTTCGGGTCCATCAGCTTTTACTATTTTATGTAATGTTCCCTTATAGCGAAAATTCATTGGCGGATAATCAGGGATGGGAGCAGTAACTTCTATTGGCTGTGGCTTAACTAACATTTGTAAAGGTCTTGGCCTGTCTACTTTCCATGGTGTCTGTAATTTTTCATTTATGGAAGGCGCCAATTTAAATGAACGCTCGGGCCAATAATGTTGATCCGGCATATACCGGTGAATATGATCAGCTCCAACTTTGCCTTCTATGCGGTCCAACAATTCAGATAAGTCAATATTATCCAATCCGCCGATGGATTCCCATAATTTTTCCTGTATGGTTGACAGGTCTTCTACTTTACCAGCATCCAATGTAAACAACTCAATTCCCAAAGCTGGTTCAATGGTTTCTATTTTAATTTCAAATAGTTTAAAAAGGTGTTTGGTATTGCATGTAGGGCGGTTGGTACCGATCTCTATTTTTTCGATCTTACCATCAACACGATAACCTTTAAAAGTTGCTACACGCAATCCTTTTTGTTCCTGTTGCAAGCGATGGCATAAAGTATTCAATAAACGTTCTAAAGCAATTTCAATTCCGGTTGCTGTTACAATTGGTTCAAGGCAAGGCAGTCGCTCCTGGTATGGTTCAATTGGCTGTACCGATATTATCCATTCTTCTTCATGGCCCAGCGCCTGGTCGAGCCGCTGCAAAAGCTGCTGGCCAAAACGCCTGCGTAAAGAAGGCCGGGGCATGCTTATGAAACTACTAATGTTGCGAAGGCCTAATTTGTCTAATCGTTCTGATACCAGCGGTTCAATGCGAAGTGCTGCGGCCGGGAATGGAAGTAAAGCTTTTGTCTGCTGCCCGGGTTCAATGATCACCGAACCCTGCCCGAACCTTGCATTTGCCCATGCTGCACCGATGGTGTCAGCAATTGCGATACGGATATCATAGCCAAACTCTTTTATCCGCCTAAATATATCCGTTATGTATTTTTTTTCATCACCCCACAAATGGGCACAACCGGTAACATCGAGGATAAGTCCATCGGGTTCATCAATTGCTACTGCAGGCGTGAAACGAATGCACCATTCAGCAATGGCGATAAGTAGCTTCTTTGAAAGTTCCGGGTTATCATCTAATACCTGCAGGGATGAAATGATCGCTCTTGCATCTGCTACTACCATACCTGTATGAATACCTTCTGTTTCTGCTAAAATGTTCGCTGCTGTAATAACCATTCTTCCATGATCAGGAGAAGCCAGGATAAAAGGCATGTCTTTTAAATCCGGTTGGCGACGGGTAAACCAATCCGTTCGGAGATGACGGAACCATATAGATATAAAGCGCTTCTGCATATCATCCCGTTTTCTTTTTTTGTATCAATGGTATTGCGACAGCTTTTGAAATATGCCTGAAGCGGCCTGCAACAAATTCTATTTGCCATTTACCGGGATGGCCGTTCCTTACTTTCAGCAGTTCAACATTCCAGCGTGGAAACCCAACACCGGGCATATCATCTGCCGATTCACTTTTCACAGAAGTTATTTGCCATCTTGTAATGCAGGCAGTTGTATTTATACTTCGTGGATTGCGGCGAAGAATAAAACCGGTTACCCGGCTTTGTTCAACTGCTAATTGTAAACGCCTGGAGGCAGTAAAATGTAATTCCTGCATTTCGCCGATCACTGCTGAAAGGCCTTTACACTTTAAAGCTTCTTCCATTGCCCACAGTATTTGTTTTTCTTTTTGAAGATCGATGAAGATTATTCTATCGGGAGAAATGCCAAATGATTTTAAAGCCGGTGGAAAAATTGTCCTGGAAGCACTGATCCAGATCAATGCACCATTGCTATTCATGAGGGAAGAAATTAAGCCAGCGACAAAGCCGCCGGTAGCGGCTGCATCTTCCATGCCGTTTGAAATAAATTCGTGTATGGCACCTAAAGGAAATGAGGCATTGGGAAAAGCATTTTTGATGGGGCCAAGTCCGGCATCCAGAAAAGTATTTTTTGATGCTATCTTAAAGCCCTGCAAGGGAAGAATGTCCCTTTGCAACTGTGCAATAATATCTGCTTTTGAACCTGTCATTATAGAATTTACTCCAATTATGCAGCCAAAATACTAATTTATTTAGTAAATTTGAGCATTAATAAATACGATAAGCGTAACCTTCTATTAATCAATGAATACATTATTTGATATCGGTCCAGTGTTACCTGCAGGTTTTAGCTATTCTCCGGGCTTTATTACTGAGGCTGAGGAACTGCAGCTGATCAAAACAATTGAACAATTCGACCTGCAGAACATGAAATTTCATGAGTACGAGGCGAAAAGAAAGGTGATAAGCTTTGGTCAGGGCTGGAGCTTTACTGAACAACAATTAAAACAAGGAAACCCGATACCGGGTGAATTTGATTTTCTTGTTGAACGAATTTCAAACCATTTACAAATACTCAAAGCATCTATTGCACAATTCCTGATAACGGAATACCCGGTAGGATCTGTCATCAACTGGCACCGGGATGCACCACCGTTTGAAACGATAGTTGGTGTGTCTCTACTTGCTGACTGTACTTTTAAACTGCGGCCGCATGATAAAGAAAAACAAACACGGTCTGCGACAATTTCTTTACCGGTGCAACGTCGTTCATTTTATATAATGACTGGAGTTTCTAAAAATGCCTGGCAACATTGTACGGCGCCGGTGGAGAAGGTGAGATATTCGTTGACTTTTCGGACGTTGCGAAGTATATAACGTGAAAATATTTTTATTTCAGGTTATTGAATTCCCTTAAATTGCTTTAAGAAATATGACAGACTTGCAAACCATATTATTATCAGTAGCCACAATGTGGGGAGGCGCCTACTTGGGTGCTTACTATGCAACAACTTTTACTAAAAAAATGAAACGAAAACGACCCAGATTTCCAAATCCAAAAAAATGGAATTGGTCAATTAGTTTTTCTGGATTTGGAGTAAAAGTATAATTGCCGAAGGGACCGGTGTGTCCCTACTTCAGCACTAGATTTCTTACAAATTTTATTGAGCCTAAATACTTGAATATAGCATACTCAAGAATTTTAATAACATCAATTTTCAAACTATATGAAACAAACTATAAAATTATTTGACAGATATTTCGATGGATCGGCATTAGTTAGCCTCGGTTATCGTGATTATGTCGCTGCACGTGTTCTACTTAATAATAAACTAATAATTCAAGGTATTACACTTGCAAGCACTGCAGTAGAAAAATATTTAAAAGCCGTAATTGTATTGACTTTAAAGGAGAAAGAGAGATTTAATTATCACTTCGACAGGATTGAAAAGTTACAAGATATTTTGGACAGAAATCACCATGATATCACTAAAAACTTCGATCCGGTTTTCCTGAGCATTTTAGAAAAGGCATTTAAAATCAGATATTATGACGGCCTAAAAAAACCGGTTACAATAAGTTTTTACCTAAATCAATTTCTTGGAGAGCTGGACCAAACCATTTATAATTTAGAGAAATTGATCAATCTTGGCCTAGCATATAGCCAAGCAGTTAAGAGTAAGGATCCACACCTTTTTGAAAATAACTTTATTCTGAGAAAACAGGATAAAAAAGAGTTTATGGAAAAACCCGATACTGCTTTTTCCGTCTACATTGATATGTGTTCATCAACACAGAGAGAGAATACAATGTTTGGGAGCGATATTGTAAACAAGTATGAAGGCCGTTTAGCTGTATTTGAAGATCCTTTTGAGCCAAAATGGTAATTCGCTGATTTGAGTAAGTAATTGAATAAAAAGACCCACCACTTTCGTGGTGGGGTTTTTTATTCGCAGAACTTAGCTACCTGTTTCAGCTGATGCAGTAACAGGGAAAAGTTTTGATCTTAATTCATTCATATTATTACTTAGCTTCTTCAACGAAACCTTTGCATAGATCTGTGTTGTACGTATAGACCGGTGACCAAGCATCTTGCTTACGGATTCAATTGGCACATCATTCTCCAAGGTAACAGTAGTTGCAAAAGTGTGACGGGCTATATGCGTTGTTAGATGCTTTTTAATACCTGCAGCTTTTGCAACATTTTTCAGCTCACGGTTATATGCCTGGTTTGTGTGCACAGGCAGTATTTTATTTTTTGCAATGCACCGGGGATCAGCTTTGTATTTTTCGATCAGGTCCAGGGCAATGGGCAACAAGGGCACCATTTCTTTTTCATCAGTTTTCTGCCTGATCTTAACTACCCATTTATTTTTATCCATACCGGTAACTATGCAATCGGGTGAAAGCTCATAAACTTCCTGGTATGCATAACCAGTAAAGCAAGAAAAAATAAATATATCCCTTGTTTCCGATAAGTGTCTTTCTGCAAAATCGAAATCCCTTAAACATATAATTTCATCCATTGTGAGGGTTTCACGAAAAGGATTCTTGTAAGCACACTTAAACTCTTTTAAAGGATTTTTTTTGATCCAGTCACGCATTACAGCAAACTCAAGGATCTGCTTTATTTTCCGAATGTAAATCATTGCAGTATTTTCACTCAAATGCTCATTTACAGAAAAATAATGCTTTAGGTTATGCCCGAATGAGGCTTTAAGCTCGCATAGCGGTTTATCTGAAAGCGAAAATTCCTTTTTCAAAAAACCTACCATCTTGAATTTAAGAGTATAGAATTTTTGTAGGGTGCGGTAAGCTGCTTTCTTTTGATCAACCTTCTGTTTGTACATGGCAATAAAAGCATCGAAAAGCTGAATGATGGTTTTCTTTTCCTGCCCCTTTCCGGTAAATGCATTCTTTATCATCTCACCTGTGACCATTTGATGTGTAGCCGTTAATTGATTATAAAGCCGGCGTAAATCTCCTTTGATGGTTTCCAGGTCTTCTTTTAATTCTATGACTTCCTGGTCGCTCCTGAAAGCTTTAGAATCCCTTCCTTCCCATTTCAATAGATTGATCTTTTTTCCTGTGGAAAATTGGGTTCGATTCCCATCAAGTGTAATTCGACAATAGACTGGAGCATTGTTCTGACTGTCTGTTTTATTGGTGTACAGCCAAAAAAGGATTGCAAGGTTTTGATTTAGTTTCATAACGTGGTGACTTAAAAGGTGACCGAATTTTGTTTCAAAATGCACTGTTTTGAATAGTGCTTGAAGGCTTTGAAACATAATGCCAGTCGATGTTTTAAGCAATTTTGCTATGCAAATGTAAGCGAAGGAATAGGTTACCGAAAAGGTGACCTCAGGAATGCTTTTATATGGTTTACCTTTTTTTCTGAAAAAAGCAAAAGCCGCACCAGTACTGTGTTTTGTGCGGCTTTGCTTTTATATAGTGGGTTAGTAGTGGCCTCGCCAAGAATCGAACTTGGATCTGGAGCTTCGGAAACTCTTATACTATCCATTGTACTACGAGGCCAATATTAAAAAATTAAAAGACTCTTATACTTTCCCCGTCCGAACGGTGTTCAGCCGGGCGGGCATTGTACTACGAGGCCAATATTAAAAAATTAAAAGACTCTTATACTATCCCCGTCCGAACGGTGTTCAGCCGGGCGGGCATTGTACTACGAGGCCAAAAGAATATCGAACAAAGAACAAGGAATATCGAATGATGAACGGTTTGCGAGACCCTTCAAACATCTATGATCCCAAATGTAAAAAATTGCTGCTGAATATTTTTACCGCTATGGCGAGCAATATTACGCCGAAAAATTTTCTGATCACCAGCATACCTTGCGGACCCAAAGCTTTTTCTATCCATTTGATGGATTTGAGTACTAAAAATATCACTATACAGTTAATAAGTATGCCGAAAAAAATATTCACATCATCGTAATTGGCCTTTAAACTCATGATGGTAGTAAGTGTGCCTGAACCCGCTATCAGCGGAAAAGCAATAGGTACTACGCTGCCGCTTTTAGGATCAGTATCGGCTTTAAAAAAATCATGCCCCAGCACCATCTCCAGGCCTATAATAAAAATTACAATACTACCCGCCACGGCAAAGGATTGAACGTCCAGGCCAAGTACTTTCAGTAATTCCTGTCCCAAAAAAAGAAAGAGGATCATCAATGCCCCCGATGCAAGGGTAGCCTGTATTGACCTGATCTCTCCTCCCATTTTATTTCTTAACGAGGCGAACACCGGGATATTACCCACCATATCGATCACCGCAAAAAGCGTTAGAGATATCGTAACAATATCTTTAAGTGCAATGGTTCCAATATCCATGAAAAAAATTTCAGCAAAGATACAGGTTAGTTTTTTTAGAGATATTTTGCTTTAAAGTGCACATATTTTTTTTGCAGTTCGTTCAAACAATTAATGCAAAGGCAATCCTCGTACTTGGCCTGTATAAAAGCCGTTTCCTCCACCGACAGATTAATTGCACTGCACTGGCACTGTGCAATCGTTCCCACTTTACATTCGAAAGTGGTACTACAGCGCGGGCAACGTTTTTCTTCGTGTTTACACATTGAATAATCAGCCGGAAAGTCAGTAAGACGAAAAATGAATTTTAGTATAATATTAAACGTCTTCCCGGCTTGCCGGCAATTTAATTAAAAATTTAAACTCACTCCTGCCATAAAATTAAATCGCCGGCTGTTATAGCCATATACTTCAGAATATTTTTCGTCGGTGATATTCTTTAGATCAACAAATGCCTGTATATTTTTTGTGAACTTATAGGTTGAATAAAGATTCCAGACGTAATAAGCCGGCATTTCACCAGGAGCAGTTCCATACATAAAAGCCTCGTAACGTTTGCCTATGCTTTGAACACCGATATTCATATCCCAGTTCTTACAAAGCTCAATTCCCAAATTTAAGTTGATCGTTTGTCCTGGCCTGCGGTACAGGTTAAAAAACGCAGTATCCTTGCCGCCTGTTTTTGTTTCTATCTTTCCGTCAAGATTTACATAATTAGCATTAAGCTGTATTTTACCAAAATCAATACTTGCATCAAATTCAAAGCCTTTGTCTTTTTGCTCATCTGCATTAATATAATAGTTTGCATAGGTTGGAGCGCCGGCGCTGTAAAAAACAATATTATCCTTTATATTCCTGGTGAAATAAACAGCTCTCAGGTTAACATTATTCTTATAGTATTGAATTCCGCCTTCCACACTTAAAGATCTTTCAGGGTTTAATTCTTCTTTGGGATTCCTGTACTCTGAATAAACCTGGTACAAAGAAGGCGCTTTAAAACCTGAGCTGATATTCCCAAATATCTTTATTGAATTTTTTATTACATAAGAAGGATTAAAAGAGAACGTGAATACATTGCCGTAGTTATTAAAATTATTATACCGGCCACCCAACTCCAGGTTAAAACCTGCTATGTCCTTTACCACTACAGAAGTGTATGCTCCGAACTGCTTTACTTTTACACTATCATCGCTCAGCGTAGGCGCATCATATGGCCCAAAAATACTCAGTGATGTATAACCCTGGTCAGTCAAATGATTGCGATAATCGGCTCCCACCAGCACATCAATATTTTTGGTGACCGCTATATTACTGTACAGCTCAGCAAAATGCGACTTACCGGTATAATCTCCTTTACTATAATAAGCAAAGCCTCCCCTGCTGGCTGAATCATCAGTATAAATCCTGTTCACTTTGTTGTAACTATAATTGAAGTGCACAATACTTTTACCGAGGGTGTAATCTGTCCCAAAACCAAACTGGCTGTTCTTGTTTTTGATGATATAATCGGCATCATCAGTGAATGGACTGGCATCACCATCGGTCGTATAATTGCTGAACTGTGCATTTGCACGTACAGCCAACTTATCATTTATTTTCTGCCCTACACTGGCACGAAATACATTTTCATCCATTCCATCTTTATCAAAATCTCCGGTGCCTGCCTGATCTTGCGCAGTTGAAAAACCTTTGCTGTATAATTTGCTGTATTGAATATTATAGTTTGTGTTCTTCACTGTTCCATTTAGACCAACAGAACCTCTGAAAGTACCATAACTACCTGCGGCAAGATTTGCTGTCGTATTTATTTTTTTTGCCCCTCCTTTTTTACTGATGATATTGATAACAGCCGCAATGGCATCGCTTCCATATAAAGTAGACTGGCTACCTTTTAAGATCTCTACTCTTTCTACCTGGTCTACGCTGAGCAGGTTCAGGTCAAAAGCTCCACTGATGCCTGATGCATCGTATACCGGAATGCCATCTACCAGTATCAACGTTTTGCCTGCGGCAGCTCCGCGAACATAGACGTCCTGGTTGGTACCCAAAACATTTGTACTGCCGTTCACAATAATGCCGGTCTGCGTGTTCAATACTTCACTTAAAGATTTGCCCCTGCTGCGTTGTAATTGTTCCTGGTCAATAACGGTAACTACTTTACCGGTTAATGATTGCTTGATGGGAAATTTGGTAGCCGTAACCACCACTCCATCTAAGCTCTTTGTACTGTCTTGGGCGTACAACTGACTGCTGAATAAAACAGCAGCCGCAATAAAAATTTTTTTTTTCATTTTTTGAAAATTTTTTTTGTGACTGCTTCCTGGAAAAATGTAGAGACATAAAGGCTGTTAAGCCGTTACATTTCCTGCCTTTCACCCGAAAGCTTTGAATGATTGTTGATGAACCTGGCAGGTCTTCTGGCTTACGATGCATTTTCAAAACCTTCCCGTTAGATCTAACAGTGGTTATTGAAGATTGAAATGTTCCTTAGGTCCGCCGATCGGCGGATTTGGGGTATCGCTTACAGCTACGGGGATAGCGCCGGATTTTGACCGGCTTCCCTTTTAACCCCGCCGCGGCGGGGACCAAATCCGTTGCAAATGTAAAGGCAAGAACTTTAATCATCCAAACAAAATATCTCCACATCGTATTGTGCAAAAAAAATTATCTTTAAAGCATGACAGCAATATCGAAAAAACTAAACCTCTTTGATTTCACCATGATCATGGTGAGCCTGGTGATCGGCATGGGCATTTTTCGTACACCTGCTAACGTTGCCGCAGCTGTCCCCAACCAAATGATCTTTTTTGGAGCATGGGTAGCCGGGGGTTTGGTGGCATTGTGTGGCGCACTCACTTATGCCGAGATCGGCAGCCGCTTCCCGGTAGCTGGTGGCTATTATAAGATATTTTCCTACGCTTACCATCCTTCCATTGCCTTTGCGGTTAACTGCATCATCTTAATTTCCAATGCAGCATCACTTGCAGGAGTTGCTTTAATTGGTGCAGAATATATTACCAAAGTGATCATGCCGGATGCCGCGGATACGCAGACGCTGCAGATCATTATCTCCATCGCTTCGATCCTGATCTTTTACGGCGTGAACCTGCTCGGGTTAAAGATGAGTGCAAGGGCGCAGAATATTCTCACCATCATTAAGATCTCGATGATACTCTTACTGATAACGCCATTGTTCTTTTCCGCTCAACCCGCAGCCGTTGCTTCAACCGAACCATTGATAAGCCCGGGCTTTATGGAATACCTTAAAGCTTTTGGCATCGGGCTCATTGCCGTATCCTTCACTTATGGCGGCTACCAGCAGACCATAAATTTTGGTGGCGAAGTAAAAGACCCTGCTAAAAATATTCCAAGAGGTATCTTCATCGGCATTTTTATTATCATTGCCATTTACCTCAGCATCAATTATGCGTATGTTAATGTGATCGGCTTTGAAAATTTAAAGGGGGCAAAGAACATAGCCGCGATAATGGCGAGCCATGTATTTGGCGATGCGGCAGGTAAAATATTATCTGTATTCCTGTTCCTCTCGGTACTGGCCTATGTAAACGTATTGCTGATGAGTAACCCGAGGGTGATGCAGGCAATGAGCGAGGATAAGATATTACCGGAAGCCTTTCGTAAAAGGAATGTAAAAACAGATGTACTGTTCACTTCATTGAGTGTATTTGCAGCCATGTGTGCATTGATCGTATTCTGGGCCGAGAGCTTTGATAAGATATTAAGCTTTACCATCTTCCTGGATTGCTTTGGCATGGTGCTTTCTGCAGCAACCATTTTTGTTTTGCGCAAAAGGACCAAACACCTCGACGGCACGGGAATTTATAAAATGAAATTATATCCTTTATTGCCGGTCATCTTCATAGCGGCATATACATTTGTAGCCATCAGCATTGCTTTGGACTATAAGAAAAATGATCACGCGGCATTGACCGGCTTATCCGTACTGGCCGTCTTCATTGCCATTTATTTTATTGCCAAAAGATTTGCTAAAAAAACAAGCTAATGGACACCTCGTATATAATCAACGAATTTGCCGAAGAAAGAGAAAATTATTTCAATGCTGTTTCTCCACCCATCATGCAAACCAGCAATTTTGTTTTTAACAAGGTTGATGATATGCGTAAGGCTTTCGCTGATGAGTATTCTGCCTATTTATACAGCAGGGGAAAAAATCCAACGGTTGATATCCTTAGAAAAAAATTAGCCGCCCTTGACGGCGCTGAAGATTGCCTTGTGTTCAACAGCGGCGCCGCAGCCATTTTCGCTTCGGTGTTGGCCAATGTAAAAGCAGGAGATCATATCGTGTCGGTTGACAAGCCCTATACCTGGGCGCAAAAAATGTTCAACGATATCCTCCCAAGGTTTGGCGTTACCACTACTTATATAGACGGAAGGCAGATCGAGAATTTTGAAAGAGCGATCCTTCCGAACACTTCGGTCATTTATCTTGAAAGCCCAAACAGCTGGGACTATGCCATCCAGGACCTTCCGGCTGTTGTTGAACTTGCGAAGGCCGAAAACATTATTACCATAATAGACAACAGTTATTGCACACCCTTGTATCAAAAGCCCATCGAAATGGGCATCGACCTTTCCATGCAAACGGCTACCAAGTATATTGGCGGGCACAGCGATACTTTGGGAGGTGTATTGAGTGGCAGCAAGGCCATGATCGAAAAGATATTCAACAGCGAGTACCTTAATATAGGAAGCGGCATTTCTCCTTTCAATGCATGGCTGCTCATCCGGGGATTGCGAACGCTGCCCGCAAGGCTTGACAGGATAACCGCATCAACGAAAAAGGTTGTTGCTTATTTAAAGAACCATCCCAAAGTAGAAAGCATCCTCTTCCCTTTTGATGAGTCATTTCTGCAATATGAGCTGGCAAAAAAACAAATGAAGGGTGCATGCGGGTTAATGACATTCATCATTAAAGCCGATACCATCGGGCAGATAGAAAAATTCTGCGAAAGCCTTGAGCACATATTTATGGCAGTGAGCTGGGGCGGGCATGAAAGCCTGATCATTCCCAAATGCTCCGGCATACAACCAGGCGAATTTGATGCTACCAACAAAGAACACCGCATGATAAGGTTATACGTGGGGCTGGAAGAGCCCGGATACCTGGTAAAAGACCTGCAGCAGGCCTTCGAAAAAATGTGACCGGGCTGCCCTTACCGCCTGTAAATTGTTTTAACCCGATTAATTCCAGATGAATTATTTTTGTCGTATGCGTTATAAATTTTATACCCTTATAGCAATACTGCTTATTTCAGCTACCGGTACTGCTCAACAGAAATGGAGCCTTGTGCAGTGCGTGGAGTATGCTATGGCCAATAATATCTCGATCAAACAAATTGACCTGCAGAGCAGATTAGCTGAGCTGACATACAAGCAAAGTAAATTAAGCCAGATACCCAGTTTGAATCTTAGTATGGGTCCTAATTATACCAGCGGTCGTAGCCAGGATCCTGTTACTTTCAGCCCGAGTACGGAAAGTTATTTATCTGCCAATATGCAGCTGCAGACCAGTGCCGATATCTTTAACTGGTTCAGCAAAAAAAATACTATTGCTGCCAACCAGTGGGAACTGGAAGCCGCCAAAGCCAATACCGATAAATTAAAAAATGATATCGCATTAACCGTAGCCAATTCTTATTTGCAGATCCTGCTGGCAAAAGAACAGGAAAAGATCGCCTCCCTTCAATTGCAGCAATCGCAGGCGCAATTAAGCAATACCAGGAAAATGGTTGATGCGGGAGCTTTACCGGAGTTGAATGCCGCCGAACTGGAAGCGCAGGTAGCCAGAGACAGTTCAACACTCATTAGTGCAAGGGGCGCCGTAACACAAAATATTTTAACGCTAAAAGCTTATATGGCGCTGGATGCAGCCGCCCCATTTGAAGTGGATACACCGCCTGTAGAACTGATACCCGTTGAAAATATCGCAGACCTTCAACCTGACTTTGTTTATAACCTGGCCATTGCCAATATGCCCCAGCAAAAAGCAAATAATTTTAAATTAAAAGCTGCTCAAAGTAGCGCAGCAGCTGCAAGAGGCAATCTCTTCCCGACCATATCTGCTTTTGGAAGTTTAGGATCGGGGTATACTACTTATTTTAATATTCCGAATTACCAGCCGGTGCTGACTGGTACGGCTAAAACGGGCTTGCAGACAGAAATAGGTGGTCTTCGTTACGACGTTTACGGACCTACATTTGCGCAACAAAGAGATGGCACTTTAAAATCTGATCCTTTTTTCCCGCAGCTTAAACAGAACTTCAGCCAATCAATAGGCTTAAGCCTGAGGGTTCCTATTTTCAATGGCTATGTTGCAAAAACAAATTACCGGAGAAGCAAGATCAATATTACAAACCTTGAACTCCAACAGCAACTGGATGACCAGGGCCTGAAGCAAAATATTTACCAGGCACATAATGCGGCTGTTGTGGCGCTGGAAAAATTCAATGCGGGTAAAAAGGCGGTAGAGACAGCTGAACGCACTTACAATTTTGCACTAAAGCGTTATGAAGTGGGTATGATGCCAACATTTGAGCTCATCACCAACCAGAATAATTTATTCAGGGCAAGACTGGAAAATGCATTGAACCAGTTTGACTATGTTTTTAAAATGAAGGTGCTGGAATTTTATAAAGGACAGGGGTTGAAGTTATAAAACCTCACCCCAACCCCTCTCCAAAGGAGAGGGAACTGGAAGATCGAAATGATACTTGTGTTATTGATGAAAGTAGAATTAATGATTAATCCGGAAGATATAATGCAGGGGTAAGTTTAATGTGCCGCTCCCTCTCTCTTAGGAGAGGGAGAAGGAGGGTGAGGTTAGATGAATAGGGATATTTAGTACAAGTGTGCGACGCCACTGATGTTGAAGAATGATCAAATGCTGGTAACCAAAAACAACAAACTACAAACAGTAAACAAAAATAATCATGAGCAAGTCGCTTAAATGGATCCTGATAAGCCTGGGCATACTGGTGGTATTATTGATCGTGCTTTCCAAAACGGGTGCTTTTGGAAAAGAGGAAGGCATAAAAGTTACGGCTGAAAAAGTGCAGAAGCGTACCATTACAGAACTGGTAAATGCCAGCGGCAAGATATATCCTGAAATAGAAGTAAAGGTTAGCCCCGATATCAGCGGCGAGATCACCGAGCTTGCAGTGCAGGAAGGAGACTCGGTAAAGAAAGGGCAGGTACTTGCACGCATCTACGCAGATATCTACAGCATCCAGCGTGACCAGGCCGCAAGCGGCGTGGCACAAACGCAGGCGCAGGTTTCCAATTCCAAAGCAGCAATAGATGCATTGAAAGCACAACTTGAACAGGCGCAGAGTACCTATGACATGCAAAAGAAATTGTTTGATGATAAAGTGATCAGCAGGAGTGAATTTAATATTGCCGACGCGAATTTAAAAAGCAGTAAAGCAAATTATAATGCGGCTTTACAGGGTATCAGGGGCGGACAGGCGAGTGTTCAAAGCGCAATGTCGAACCTTCAAAAAGCAAATAAGGACCTTAGCAGGACAGCCGTGATAGCGCCGATGGATGGCGTAGTTAGTTTATTGAATGTAAAAAAAGGGGAGCGTGTTGTTGGAAGTAATTTAATGAGCGGAACAGAAATGCTGCGCATTGCGGATATGGCTAAAATAGAAGTGCGGGTTGATGTGGGGGAGAATGACGTGCCTAAAGTAAAGCTGGGGGATAGTGCAGTGGTTGAAGTAGATGCCTACAGCAACAGGAAATTCAAGGGTATCGTAACACAGATCGCCAGCAGTAATAATGGCGCCGCAGCACAAAGCGCACTGGCAAATGCCTCTAATGATGTAACACAATATAAAGTGTTCATTCGCTTATTACCCGAAAGTTATATGGACCTTCTCGGTAAAGGGATATTCCCTTTTCGCCCCGGCATGAGCGCCAGCGCCGATATACAGACAAAGACGCATTCCAATGTACTGAGCGTGCCTATCAATGCCGTTACCACCCGGGAGAAAGACAGTCTCAAAACAGATAAGAAGAAAGATGAATCGGATATTAAAGCAGGTGCGCCTGCCGATGATGACCTTGAGGTAGTGGTCTTTGTTTTAGACAAGGAAGGAAAAGTAAGCAAGGTGAAAGTTAAAACAGATATCCAGGACATTAATAATATTGAAGTAACCCAGGGGTTGAAAGAAGGTGACCAGGTGGTTACCGGGCCTTACGACGTGGTAAGTAAAACACTGAAGGTGGGTAAAAAAGTTAAAGTAGTTGAAAAAAAGGCCCTGTTTGAAAAATAGCTGGCGGAAACAGGTATTTTTATCATGGTATAATGTAACAACCAGCTGACCTGGGCGTATACGATACGAGTGACCCGTATCATTAAGTACATTTCACCCTACACCATGACTAACAAGTTTTTTTTGATCCTTGGCGGCCTGCTGATGTTTTCTGCCCCTACATTTGCACAACAAAACACCTCCTTAACCGTATTCCTAAAGACTTTCAAAACAGATTCCGCAACAAATATTACCCTCCGGCTTTATCTTTTGCCTGATACTGTTTTGATAAGTACAAAAGTAGCTGAGAACGGGAAGGCTGAGTTCGTTGTAAGTTCATTCTCAAAATACCTGTTGAAGACAAGCGCAATATCGTTTGAAAATACTGAAACCATAATTGGCATTTCCGACAAGCCGGTGAATACGAATATTACTTTAAAAAGGAATGCAACTTCTTTATCCGGTGTAACCGTTGTTTCCAGGAAGCCATTGATAAAACAGGAAGACGATAAAACCATTGTGGATGCGGAGGTTTTAGCCAACAGCAGTACGAATGCCTACGAGGTTTTGGAGAAGACACCGGGTGCCATCGTTGACCAGGATGGCAATGTGTATTTGAACAGTGCAACTCCTGCCACGGTTTTTATTAACGGTCGTGAAATGAAGCTGAGCAGCCAGGACCTTGCTTCTCTCTTAAAAAGTTTACCGGCAGGGAGTGTAAGTAAGATCGAGATACTGCGAAATCCCTCCGCAAAATATGATGCATCGAGCAGCGGCGGTATCATAAATATTGTTTTAAAGAAGGGTGTAAAGCTGGGCAGCAGCGGAAGTGTAAATGCCGGTTATTTCCAGGGTGTATATTGCACGCAAACGGCAGGCTTCAATGTCAATAAGAGTGCAGGAAAGCTAACAAGCTATTTAAGTTACCAGTTCACAAAGCGAAATAATTACGAGGAGCTGAACTCTGACCGCTTTGTAAAAACCGATTCCCTGATCTCGCAAAAGTCATATACCATTTATCCCTCTTTTAATAATTATATAGGCGGGGGCCTTGATATTGCACTAACAAAAAAATTCAATATTGCATACGACATGCGGCTAAGCCAGAACAATGGCGAAAGCCATGCGATGAATACCATAGACATCAGCAATGTGCCAACGAAGGTCATAGTGGGAAAGAATTTATCAGATATTGACAGCAAGAGCAATACGCTCTACATGGGCAATGAAATATCTTCAAAGTATAAAATAGATTCCATTGGCAGTGAATGGACGGTAGAGCTGGAATATAATTACCATAGGAATAACAATTCACAGCTTTATGCAAATTATTATGACATGCCTGCGAAAACAACTGTATTCGGCGACGGGCTGAACAAGAACAGGAAGAATATTTTTGTTGCAGAAACGGATCTTGTGCTTAAGCTGCCGAAAATATTTACACTGGAGGCGGGCATTAAACTAACATCAAGCAACAGCAATAACAGCGCCGTTTATTTTAAGGATACCGGCATCACGGGGAAGCATATTGACCTATACCAGACCAATACCTTTAAATACAGGGAGACCATCAGTGCTGCATATATACAGGTAGCCAAAACATTTTGGGGCTTTACGTTAAAGCCCGGCCTGCGTTTGGAAACAACCCATATCAACGGAAGGCAACTGGTGCCGAAGGATACCAGCCTTTCCATTAACCGGACCGATCTCTTTCCTTATGTTTACCTGAGGCATAATCTTTTCAAATTATTCAAAGTTCAGCTGGTTGCAAATGCCATTTACCGCCGAAGTATCAGGCGGCCTTATTACGAGATACTGAATCCTTATCCAAAATATGTTGACCAGTATTTGTTTGATGTAGGTAACCCCAGGTTAAGACCCCAGTTCACCACCAATTATGAACTGAACGTAACCTTTGATGATTTTCCCGTGATCGCACTTGGTATAAACGAAACAAAAGACATTTTCAGTAATGTTACCTACCAGGATGACGTAACTAAGATCGCTCTTCGCACCTGGGACAACCTGGGAAAGAGCAAAGAATATTATTTCCGGATACTCGCCGGCATTCCGCCGGGTGGCAAATATTTCTTTTACGTGGGCGCCCAGCATAATTATAACGAATACGAAGGATCCTATCAAAACAAGCCATTGAATTACGAACGCGGCAGCTGGCTATTCTTCCTTTACCAGGAATTTAAAGCAACCAAAACATTTACGTTGAACATGCAGGGTTTCATGCGAACAAAAGCGCTGCAGAATTTTTACGAGCTGAAAACCTTTGGAGGATTATTCCTTTCTGCTAATAAAAGTATTTTAAAGAAAAAAGCGAACATCATTTTTTCAGTGAACGATGTACTGCGGACAAACAAGGTCTCCTTCAGCCTGAACCAGGGCAATGTTAACGCAAGCGGGTCGAGGGTGAATGATACGAGGAGGTTTGGTATCACGCTGCGATATAATTTCGGTTTGAGCAAGCCAAAAGAGAATAAGGAGTTTGGGGCGCCGGTTGAGGGGAATTAATAGCCTCACCCTCCTTCTCCCTCTCCTGAAGAGAGGGAGCGGTACATTAAACATGTCCAAACATTTTATCTTCCAAATCATTACCATTTCTATGTTCATCAATGACGCAAACAACACTTTTTGTAAGGCACAATTATCGGATTGATCTTCCACATTTCCCTTTAGGGGATAAGGTCAAACATTTTTTCAGCAACTGCTATGCTTTCTGTTTTTCCTACGTCAACCAACTTATCGCCGCTGTGGTCATAACCGAGTATAATATTATCCTTTGCAAGATCAAGGTAGGTTTCTGTTAAGGAGAATTTGCCGTATTGTTTTATAAGGTCAAATGTTTCCGGCTGAAAGACAACAACACAACTATATGCTTTCTGTACGAGGTTTGGTTTGCTGATAGAAATTTTCTCTTCCCCCGTTTGTACATTCCGCCACCCGCAAAGCCGGTCGTTCTCATCAAATAAAAAATAACGGGATGTTTTGCGGTTGGTAACGCCAAAAGAAATTAATGGCTTATGTTGCTGGTGAAAAGAAAGCAGTTTACCCAGGTCCAGGTCAGTAAGGATGTCAACATTGATGGTAACAAATGGTTCATCCCCTTTTAAAAGGTCTTTTGCTTTGAGCAGGCCCCCTCCGGTTTCCAGCACTTCATTACGCTCATCACTTATAATTATATTACTTCCCCATCCTTTATTTTTACCAACCGCGTCAATGATCTGTTCTGAAAAATGATGAACGTTTACAATAACATCTGTAATTCCATATTGCCGGAGGTATTCAATGTTACGTTGAAGTAATGATTTGCCATTTACCAATGCTAACGCTTTTGGATGAGCATCGGTCCATGGTTTAAACCTGGTACCAAGGCCTGCTGCGAAGATCATGGCTTTTGTGTTGGTCATGGTTGATGGTTCATGGTTGATGGTTGATGGTTGATGGTTCATGGTTCATAGGTGGCTACATTGAACCTCTTAATTTCGTAATCATTTTGCACAACACCTCATATTCTTCGTAATACTTCTTAAAATCATCATCATTGATGTATTTTCTTGTATGAGCAATAAAAAGACAAGAAACCACTTCAATTGCAGATCGCAAGGCTATTCCAAGAAATCGCTTAAATTCTGGTGAAGATTGACCCGTGCTACCTTCAGCAATATTCAAAACCACTGAATCGGCTGCTCTTTTCATTTGAGAACATAAACTATACAATTCTTCTCTTGGAAATCCTTTCACCAAAATATCAATATCATTGCTTAGCCTCAATGCAAGTTGCCAAACCTTCAGTTCTTCAAATCTAAATGCCATTTAGGGTACGTTTATTAAAATGCACTTACCATGAACTATGAACCATTGACTATCACGCTTCCTTCACCCAATTTTCTTTATTAGCGTGTGTTAATACTATTTTCACCTTGAACTTATTCCTGAGGTGTCTTGCTAAAGCTTCTGCTGCATATACACTACGGTGTTGCCCGCCCGTGCATCCAAAATTTATCATCAGGCTTTTAAAACCACGTTTGATGTAATCGCTTACGGAAATATCGATGATACTGAACACACCGTTCAGGAAGGTCAGCATCTCCGTTTGCTGTTCCAAAAAATCCATTACCGGTTTATCCACCCCGGATTGTGTTTTGTATATATCTATCCTGCCGGGGTTCAGGATACCCCGCATGTCGAATACATAACCGCCCCCATTGTCGGAAATATCCGCAGGAATCCCTTTTTTATAAGAGAAGCTATTGATGGTAACCAATAACGGCGTTTCGGCTGTAGCCTGCACAGGTGTGAACTCCTGCATTACTTCTTCACCGATACAGATCTCGAGTACCTTTTTAAATTCGGGAACCGAAATGCCTATATTTTGGTTATCGACAAACCATTTTAAATTTTGCAGTGCCAGCGGAATGCTTGTTAAGAAATGTGCTTTACGTTCAAACAAACCGCGGAATCCGTAAGCCCCCAGTACCTGCAACAGGCGTATGAGTACATAACCATTGTACTGGCTGCGGAAAGTATCCCTTTCAATAGGCTCGCCCACGGTTTTTTCAAAGACATCCATATAATCTTCCAGCAGGTATTGCTTCCAGTCGTCTGGTAAATTAGCGCGGGCCTGCCAAAGCAAAGAAGCTACATCATATTGTGGCGCACCCTTCATGCCTCCCTGGTAGTCTATGAAGTGTACACTGTCATCAGGCTTTATCATGATGTTCCTGCTCTGGAAATCACGGAACATAAAATATTTATACTCGGTGTGTGAAAGGTAATTACTCAATGCCTCAAAATCATCCATTAATTTCTGCTTGTCGTAAGGCCTGCGCAATGCATCTAAAAAATAATATTTAAAATATAAAAGATCGGCCATGATGGCCTGCTTGCCAAAAGCCGTATTGGTGAGGCATTTTTTATAGTCAAGCCCTTCGTGGCCCTTTACCTGTAACTGCACTAATTGGCGCAGGCTGTGTTTATACAGGTCATAAACTTCTGATACGAACCCTTTTTCTTCCAGCTTGTTCAGGAGCGATACGTCACCAAAATCTTCCTGTATATAGATGTTCTTCGCATCGTTAATGCAGAATATCTCCGGCGTAGCCAGTAGTTTCTTCTTGAAATGCTGGGAAAAATAAATGAATGTCTCGTTCTCTTTTAAATTAGCGCCATAGGTAGCTATAAAACTTTTAGCTGCCGTATGAATACGAAAGTAATGGCGTTCGCTGCCCGCCTGGGGCAGTTTGTCCATGGCCGTGATGGGCTCATTTCTATACTGCTGAAATAATTTTATGATCTCTTCTTTTACCGTTTGCATGGAATCTTATTCGGGGTAAAAATAGTTTAAAATGAAACAGCCCCCAAACCATTAAGGCCGGTTACTGTCAGCAATGCACTATTCTCCTATGGTTTCGCCCTTTCTTTTCCTGAACTTCTTGGGATCACTGCCATCCATTTGCACAATAACAGGATAAAATTTTCCCATTACGTCTACCAATGCCGTTTGACTTTTCATTACTTCATTGATATCCTTGTATGCAAAGGGCGCTTCATCCAATCCGCCGCCAATAAGTTTTACACCGTGTGCAGACAGTTCTTTTTTTAGCGCCTCGTGGGTAATATTAGTGAGCGCTTTTGTACGGCTCATCTTTCTTCCTGCACCATGCGATGCAGAATTGATAGATGAAGCTTCGCCTTTACCTTTTACGATAAAGCCGGGCGCCGTCATACTACCCGGGATGATCCCAAGTACATCCTTACCTGCAGGCGTTGCGCCTTTACGATGTACGATCAACTCTTCGCCTGTCCCTTCGCCTCCGCCCAGGGTTTCCTTCCATGCGAAATTATGGTGGTTCTCTACCATTGCCCATGGCTTTTCTCCAATAGCTTTTGCAATTTTTGCATGAATGATATGATGACATGCGCTTGCATAATCCCCGGCAAGGTTCATGGCAAGCCAGTATTCTATTCCTTCTTCCGTATCCAGGTCAAGCCATGCCAAATGTTTTGCTTCCTTTGGCAACGGTGTTCTTTCCATCGCAATTTTTGTATAGTGGTTGGCAATATTTGCTCCAAGGCCACGGCTCCCGCTATGGCTTAACAATCCAACATAATTGCCCACCGGTAATTTCATAGGGTTTGCTGCATCGGTGATCTCTACTTTTCCAAACTCAACAAAGTGATTGCCACTGCCGGAAGATCCCAATTGCTTCAATGCCTTTTGTTGCAACCCCTGCAGGAAATTTATTTCGCGGAATTCCTTCCTGTCGATCACCTGGTGTTCCGTATTGTTCTTAAACTCCTTTCCGGCACCAAACAAAGTATTTGCAACCAGGTCTCTTTGAAAGTTTGCTTCTCTTTTTTTCAATTCCGCCGGGTCAATGGCAAAAATACTTAAACACATACGGCAGCCGATGTCAACACCAACAGCATAGGGGATGATGGCGTTCCTCGTTGCCAGCACGCCACCAATGGGCAGGCCATATCCCTGGTGTGCATCGGGCATCAGTGCGCCTGCAACAGCCACGGGTAATTTAGCAGCGGTTTGCATCTGCTGCAATGCGCCTTCCTCAATATGCTCTGCTCCAAATATTTTATAGTCAACAGCTTTCTCAGTCAACATGATCTCAGCCGGTTCTTTTGGCAGCGGTGCAACTAATTTTTCCGCGATCTTACCAAGCACCGGGTCTGATGTATATGTTTCCGGCCTTACCAATATGTCTTCAAGAATATGCAGCGCCTCTTCTTCTGTATTGTGTTTAAAGTGCGTGCACATGGTATGCATGGCAATGCTAACCACCGGCCCTTCCGGGTAGCCAATGGTACGTATCTGTTTTCCTGTTAATTTTAAATTGTTCATTTTTGTTTTTTGGG
>DATHEH010000232.1:0-5532 GCA_035318685.1 Ferruginibacter sp. | reverse complement strand
TTCATTTCCTGGAAATTCATGTCAATAATGACGAGGCTAAAAGATCGTTCCGCGGCCAATTGCAATGCCTGGCTTACATTCATAGCAGCTTCCGCTTTCAGCTTCCATTGTTGTAATTGTTTTTTCAGTATGGTAACTGCGGTTGAATTGTTATTTACCAGCAGTACGGAAGCTCCTTCCGGGCCTTTCAGGTTATAGCCGGCATTAGAACCGGCAGGCAAGGGAACTGCAATTAAGGGTATACTGAAAATGTACCCGGTGTTGATCCCGCCGAACCCTCTTATTTGGCCGCTCATCTCAGCTACCAGTTTTTTACTTATGGCAAGGCCCAGGATTTTTTCATCCGTTTCTTTTTTCGGATCGTTTGCGGGTAACACAAAACCTAAAGCAAGCATTGTGGTCAGCTCAGCTGCATTACGTGGAGGTTCTTCGCAGATGGTAAAGCCTAAAGAGGGCGGTGTATCTGTGCTGTCGTGTTTTATTATGTGTACCCCCACAAAGACCTGCAGTTTATCGGTCATTACATTTTCTACCAGGTTGGTCAATATCTGTTGCAGGCGATTGTTGTCTGTCATTACCTGCATGGGCACATCCTCATCGATCTCGTATAAAAGGTCTACCATTTTTTCCGAAGCCTTCACGGCAAAGTTTTCCATTACTTCTTCCACACAATTACGCAGGTCGGTATTTTTTTTCTGGGCAGTATTGATGGTTCGGTCGATCTTGGATTGCTCAAGTTTGTCATCTGCCATTACCTGGTCTACTTTATTTAAAAGTATTTTTCCGGAACTTATGATGGTATCAATATAATCTCTTTGTTCGGGGTTAAGGTCTGTCTCCTCCAAAAGTATGGTCATCCCTAGTATACCGTTCATAGGTGTTCTTATTTCGTGGCTGAGGGAGTTTAACAGTTTGTCCCTTGCATCGGCTGATCGTTTTGCATCAGCTCTTGCTTTTATTTCTTCACGACTGGCATAATCCAGGTGCTGCTGCATGGCTGTTACCTGCATGCCCATAGATATTATCTTGTTATTACAGCTGGTTATGTTCGACCTGTACAGACCGTATACCACAAACAGCATCGCTGCCGTCACCAACAGAAAGATGCAGGTATTGAAAGTCGTCAATACAAAAAGCTGCAGGCATCCTGTTAAAAAAAAGCCTTGTATCATTTCCATAAACAGAGATTAATTTTTAAGATTTTTAAATGTTTGAGCTGCACATTATATTATTCTGTGTAGACGATTTCTGCTTCTGTTAATTTTTTTATAGTGACTATCTCTCTCAGTTGCCTGTTGCAGTGAAAAAGTAAGTTATCAATGGGTTGCCACATCATTACCCAGCTAAAAATATCAATGCCCATAAGTATGGCCGATTCTATTGCTCCTTCATCCTTCGACATCATAGGAATAAAAACATGTGACAGTAAGATGATACCCAGCCCGATGGAAAGTATGAGATAGTTGCGACGCTTAAATCTTTCAAATTCAGTTTGCAGGGTGATCATAACGTCGCTGAAATGTCGCTTAATAGCATAAATAAGCGGTTCCGTATATTGTTTGTCATCATCCGTTTTACAGGTGATCTTGTATTCAATAACGGTATGTTTCCTGGCGGGTGCCTTTATCCGGTTTATATATTCCTCAAATTCATGACTCAACTGGCGTTTGTATAATGGAGAAGGGTCATTCTTATTAAAATGTTCTTCGATGGCCTGCGGACTTACGATAAGAAAAATATCGATTTTCTCAGTTAATACGTCTTTCATGTATAGGGTATGAACTACCGGTTTCCGGATTGTTAGGGTTTAATTTACATTCCGCGGTCATGATGAACCCAGGTAAATTGTAGAACTCGTAATGATCCCATAAAATTGTATATCGTCGCAAAAATTCTGCTGTTGCTGAATTTAGTAGAAGTATTTCTACAAGATTATAGTTGTTTCACCCGCACCAAAAAGGATATTCATAACGTTCTAGCGTTTATTAACATCCCTAAATAAAATCCAACATTAATAATGGAAAACTTAAGGCCAGGAAGTCCCGCAGGAACCGTTGTTTTTTCAAGCCAGATAAAAGAACGTTCAGATAAACTGATGGACTATTTTCTTATCTGTTTTTTTACTTGTGGCTTAATACTGGCGCCGTTCTATCATACCTGGCGCATTGCCCTTTGTGTAGGTGGATTTTCACTTTTTGCTTACTATTATGTTAAAGCAAAAATGCCGGATTCTAACTCATACCAATACGTGTTGAGCGTAGTATTGGGCATCTTTACCGTGCAGGGTATTTACCAGATGCACGGCCTTTTTGAAATGCATTTTACTGCATTTATTGCCAGCGCCATACTCATCACTTATCAAAACTGGAAACTCCAGATCCCGTTAGTTGTAGTTATTTTGATCAATAATGTAGTGATGGCCTATATGCAAAACGCCGGGGTAGAGGGAGTGTATTATACCCAGGCTGGTACGCTTGACCTAATGTCTTTCCTTATACATTTTATACTTTCAGGAATAATATTCTTTACCTGTGGTTTATGGTCGTACCTGTTAAAAAAATATACCAGGATACAACTTGACCAAAGCCAGGAAATGGGAAAGCTTGAACGGGAGGCACAAATGCACAAAGAAAGAATATTGAATGAAGAAGCGCTGCAGGTGGCTTATAAAAATGCTGAGCAAGCCAGGCATGAAGCGGATGAAGCCAATAAAGCAAAAAGTGTATTTCTTGCCACCATGAGCCATGAGATACGTACACCGATGAATGGAGTGATCGGTATGGCATCTCTTTTAAATGAAACACAACTAACCCCTGAACAACAGGATTATGCAAGGACTATTACTACTTCCGGGGAAGCCCTGTTAAAAGTGATAAATGATATCCTTGATTTTTCTAAAATTGAATCAGGTAACATGGAACTGGAATACAGGGACTTTGACCTGCGTAACTGCATTGAGGAAGTACTGGATGTATTTGCAGGCAAAGCAGGTAAGATGGGGCTTGACCTGGTGTATGAAATAGATTACAATGTACCCGCACAGATCATAGGTGATAGCTTAAGGCTTCGCCAGGTATTGATAAACCTGGTAAGCAATGCGATTAAATTTACAGAGAACGGGGAAATATTTGTGGGTGTTCATTTAAATAAAACAAAGGATGATGGACAGATCGAACTGCAGTTTGAAGTGCGTGATACCGGCATAGGTATCCCTGAAGATAAAATGGAGCGTTTGTTCAAAGCCTTCTCACAGGTAGATTCCTCCACCAGCCGCAAGTATGGCGGTACAGGTCTTGGCCTGGTCATCTCCGAAAAATTAGTTGGATTGATGGGAGGAGCTATTGATGTAAAAAGCAGGGAGAACAAGGGCACAACATTTACATTCACCATGCTTTCATCTGCAAGTTCACAAACATTACGTACGTATGTGACCAACCATATAGCAGCCATTGAAGGAAAACAGGTGTTGGTTGTAGACGACAATTTAACCAACCGTTGCATATTAAAAAACCAGCTGGAAATATGGAAACTTGTACCCACACTTGCCTCCAGCGGGGCAGAAGCATTGGAAATAATGGGAAAAGGAATCCAATTCGACCTGTTATTGACAGATATGCAGATGCCGGATATGGACGGCTGTGAGCTGGCGCTAAATGTTCAAGGCCTCTACCCGGAACTTCCGGTCATTTTGTTAAGTTCAGTAGGTGATGATCGCAATAAGAGATATGAAGGTTTATTCAGATCGATACTCGCCAAGCCAATCAAACAGGAGATGTTAAGTAAACTTATTATTAATGAATTAAGAGGAAAGTCGAAACCGGCGAATGAAATACAACCCATCAAGCAAAAGCTTTCTTTGGATTTCGCAAAGGAACACCCTTTAAAAATACTTGTAGCGGAAGACAACCTGGTCAACCAGAAATTAACGCTTAAAATACTAAGCAAGCTTGGTTTTGATGCTGACCTTGCAAAAAACGGCAAAATAGCGGTTGAGATGGCAGCCAGGGAACAGTATGATCTTGTATTGATGGACGTACAGATGCCGGAAATGGATGGGCAGGAAGCCACCAGGGTTATGAGGCAAACCATGGAAGTGTCGCCAACTATTATTGCCATGACAGCAAATGCAATGAAAGAAGACAAAGATGAATGCCTGAAGTCCGGAATGGACGATTTTTTAAGTAAGCCGGTTAAGCTGGAACAACTGGTGGACATGCTCGCCAAATGGTCAAACATTATTAAAGAAAGGTACCTTGAGGAAAAGTGTGCCTGATAAATATAATCCTGAAAATACAAATATGAAAAATTTTGAAACACACCCTGAAACATTTACCCTTCCACCAAACAATTTTTGTGATCTGAGTATGCTGGAGGAAATGGAGGACAATGAATATTTGCTGGAAATCATTACTGTTTTATTAAGTGAAATGCCTGGCGATATTAAAGAGATGAAACAGGCAGCACAAGAGGGTAAAGCAGATATTGTGTGTAAAAAAGCGCATAAACTCAAAGGTAGCGCCGGTGTTATACAAGCAGAAAAATTAATCGCAATGCTGGGAGAGATCGAAACAATTGGGAAAAAAGGAACGACCAATGGCGAAATGAACTCCTTTATAGAAAATGCAGGGGAAGAATATCGGAGTATTGAAAAGGCATTGAAAATTTATATAGCCAGGCTGGGTTAATTGAACACCAGTTAAAAAATTACTATGGTAATAATAAAAAACCTCACAGAAATGTGAGGCTTTTTTGTGGGAGCACACGGGTTCGAACCGCGGACCCTCCCGATTATAGATCGGGATGCGCTAAACCAATGAGCTTTTCAATCAGCTTCCTGCTTTTCCATTTTTTTATTTGTTTTTCCCTGTTCATGGCTTCAGCCTTTGTATTAAAGACTTCAAAATACATTAGGGTCCAATCACCAACATGGCCGGTAAAACCCTTGTGATCGCTGTTATGTTTACGTATTCTTTCCCGCAAGTCGTCACCAGTAAATCCTACGTAGTAAGAATTCCTGGAAACAGAGAATAATATATAAACGTTGAATTGCATGCAATAAAAAACCCCACATTCCTGTGAGGCTCTGTGGGAGCACACGGGTTCGAACCGCGGACCCTCCCGACTATAAGTCGGGATACGCTAAATCAATGAGCTTTTCAATAAGTTTCCGGCTTTTCCAATTCTTTATTTGCTTTTCTCTTTTGATAGCTTCAGGTTTTGTATTAAACATCTCAACATGCTTCAGTACCCAATCACCTGTATGACCGGTAAATCCTTTATGATCAGTGTTGTGTTTGCGTATTCTTTCTTGTAAGTCGTCGCCCTGTAAAACCTACATAATAAGAATTCCTCGAAACAGAGAATAATATATAAACGTTGAATTGCATGCAATAAAAAACCCCACATTCCTGTGAGGTTTCTGTGGGAGCACACGGGTTCGAACCGCGGACCCTCCCGATTATAGATCGGGATGCGCTAAACCAATGAGCTTTTCAATCAGCTTCCTGCTTTTCCATTTTTTTATTTGTTTTT
>DATHEH010000231.1:0-4961 GCA_035318685.1 Ferruginibacter sp. | reverse complement strand
ATTCGGGAACGGTTACAGCATACACGGCCAGCGGTCTTACAAAGACGAGGCCTTTTACCATGGAGAGCCTTACCGGGGTTTCTTATGGCATCGAGAACGACCGGTTATCAGCAAAAGCCCTGTACACGAACGGGGTGGTGAGTACATTGATCTGGCAAAGGAATATAGGATCCAGTAACTGGACCTTCCCGATCATATCCAATGATAGTTTATTTTATAGCGTTGGTAGTTCCACCAACGGAGAGATCACTGCACTGAATAGGCATACCGGAACTGTTTATTGGAGTATCAGTCCGGGTTTTTATGTTTTACCCGGCAGCAATATGACCTATTACCAGGGAAACCTTTACGCCTGCACCATTGCGGGGGTAAAGCGCATCAATTCAAAAAATGGTGCTGTTGTCTGGACCTATAACCGGCCGAATCCTACCAGTAGCCTGCTTTCCACCAACCTGGCCGTTGGAAATAATAAGGTTTTTGTTGGCACGCTGGAAAACTCCGGTGTGTTGATGGCGCTTGATCTTACAACGGGTACAAAGGCATGGGAAGTTGACCTTACCAGCCAGGGCCAGTTATGCCCTACCCCGCTCCTGGTGAACAATATGGTTATAGTTTCAACCGATGATGACCTGGTTGCTTTTGACCAGAATACCGGGAGCCAGCTTTGGAAAAGAACCAAGATAGCCAACCTGTTCTCTTCGTCGGTGTACACCGACAATAAAATAATAGTTTATAATAACGGGAACTACACGGCCCTTGATCCCGCTACGGGTGCAACCCTTTGGACAAAACATCAAGGGGGCGGCGCCATTGCGCCGGGGTTTTCAACAGGCAGCGGTCTGTGTTTTTTTGCAGACAATATTCAAGGCTCCCACCCCGACGTTCGGGTAGTAGCTTTCCGTACCAACGACGGGGAAAAGGCATGGGAGAAGAAAAACGTTTATGCTTCTCCAGGTGCTGTGATCTATGCGCATAATAGTGTTTATGTCGCTTACCATAGTTTTGGGGTGGGTTTACTGGGGCAAAATGCGCTTTCGGGTAATTATGAATCAGGTACTGAATGGCCCTCACCCAATAAATTTACGGTAGTGGTAAACGACAAGGTTTATTATAATCATGAATCGGGGAACTACAAATGATGTTTCCCTAACAGCTTATCGTTATTTAATAAACGGCATTCTCTTCCAATACGTCAAACTCCTCCATGCCCATTCAAAAAGCCCGAAGCGGAAGAAGTGCAGCCATATATGGGAGAAGATAATTTGAAATAACCATATGGCGCCTACCAGGTAATAAATTTCTATGCGGTGGAGCTGGTAAAAAGCAATGTGGGTATGTTTGGTATATTCAAAACGGTTGTATTGAAACTTAACGGCTTCCTGCACCTGCAGCCAGGAGAGCCAGAGCCCAAGGCCAAGCCCAATGATGAGCATCCACCAATAATGCGTTCGCTTTGTTGTACGGGTTCCGCCGTGGGAGATTGCATGTTAGTGTTGGGATAAAGATATACTGTAGGGTTAATTGATGCAAGGGATAAATACATTTTACCACGGAGACACAGAGACTTACACGAAGAACCCGGAGACGTCTCTGTGTTCTCTGTGCCCATCTTCGTGTCTCCGTGGTAAAAAAATTCTCCGTCTAAAAAATTCTCTTCTATTCAAAGAGTATCTTCTCATTCACCACCGTCCCGCTAAAAGAAATATTGAGGATATACATTGTCCGCACGGCGAAATAATCCGGCACTTTAAAACTTATGGCCCTGTTCCCCCGCGGGTGCAGCTGGTTATAATATAATTTTTCTCCCATCGGGCCAAACAATGTTATTTCCACGTGCTCATTTACCGCAGTTAAGAATTCAATATTGATCGTAAAATTTGTTACCGGGTTTGGATATACCCGCACTTCCTGCCTGCTGCCGTTCCTGAGTACCGCAATCTTAGAATACGATGCCGCACCCTGTTTGGATATTCCTTTAACACGGTAATAAACCTGGGCTGTATATATACGGTCGTCCTTGTAAACATATTTCTGCTGGTTATTGCTGCTCACATTTGTTATGGTATGCACCGGCGTATAGCTGGTACCATTGACCGAACGCTCGATAGTAAAAGAATCGTAACTGTCATTTTCATAAACTTCAAATTCGAGTTTGGCAAATGCACCCTCCCATGCGGCTTTTAATTCCATGCCATCAAGCGGCAATAAAGCTTCATTGAATATCGGCACAATGCCATAAGTCCCATTTAAAATGGTCTGCGATTCGGCCGGCGTCATGCAAAGCCATTTTTGCATAACGGTGGCATACAGTTGCCGGTAATCGTATTGCAACGGAACCTGTGTACTGCCGGTTGGATTGGTTGGCAATACGGGTGAAGTACCGGTAACAGCACCGATCAGCTTGTTACCGAAGAATATTACGGGTGCGCCGGAACCATGATCGGTACCGCTGCTGGTATTGCTGATCACACGGCGGCCAAATTCACTAAAGGTCATGCCCGTTACCTTATCTGCCTTGCCCATTAATGTAATGTCATTTTGAAAAGCGGAAATGGCAACCGAAAGTTTGGATAAGATATTTGCATGAAACCCTGTTGTGGTATTTCCCGCTACCACCTGGTCCACATGGGTGTCAAAAGTATCGGGATGGTTGACGATATATACGGGTGTTTTTAATCCGCCGCCGATAAGTCTTGCTACAATTTTTAATTGGTCAGCCAGCGTGTTACCCGATGCCGGATACATGGTTGACTGGGTGGCCTGTGCATTATATGCTGTAGTGATACGCAGTGTATAAGCATTGCTCTGGTCTTTCATCAGCCGCAAAAAAGTAAGCTCGGTTCCGTAATCACTTACCGGCGCAGCACCCGGGTTACCCGTGGCGACATTTATTAACGATGCGGGATTGGGTGCATTGTATCCCATATTTATATTGGGTCCCTGTAATGATAAAGGCAGTGCTCCGCCTATTTGTATGGCAAGCGGATCGGTATTGGTTGGATTCGGATAGCCAATAGGAAAGCCGGGATTGGCTACATCCAACTGGCGGCCAAGCCATCCCGTATCAGGACTGGGTAATGTACTTTGTCCGGTGAACCAGATATCCTGCGCCTGGAAATGGCTGAAATTAGGATTGGGATAAGATACCCCCTGCACAAGGTTCACTTTACCCTGGTTATAGAGGTCGCGTAAGCCTGTCATCGCCGGGTGAAGTCCGGTTGTTGTGGTACCGTTCAATGGTAATACAGAAGCAGATGGCAATAATATACTTGCTCTTGCATTGCTGAGTTCGGTGTACCTGTCGAGCGGCACCACCATATTCAACCCGTCATTACCGCCGTTCATTTGAATGACCACCAGTATCCTGTCGCAATTGGCAGTTGGTGCTGCCAGTGCCTGTAACATGGGATGTAAAACGCCATCTCCTGCGAACACCGGAATGCCTTTTAACATAAGCGGTACAGAAAAAAGTGCGGTGTTACCTAAGAATTTTCTACGGTCCATAGTTTTTAAGATTTTGTAAGCCTACATTAATTGATATTCCGCCAGCTGCATCAGCGTCGTGAGTAAAGAATTAAGCCTGCCCTTTACAATATTCAGGTTTGCTGTTGTTGGGTTAGCTATATAATTATCCCATGCCGTGGTCCAGTAACTGTTGGTTACCTGTCCGCCAAGCAGTGTTGCCACTTTGGTATCTATCTTATATTGTGCAGGCAGGTCAACAGGAAGTAAGTACAATACAAGGAGGTCTATTAAAAGATCAGGATTCTGTATGCTGGCATTCGGGAATTGCTGTACATAAGCAACAGGATCAATTTTTATACTAGTGCCGCCGGTTGTAAATCCATTTACAAAACTTGTAAGCAGGGATGCCCTTCGCTGGATGGAATTTGAATTGATCCAGTTCTGGTAATAGGTTGGATCCTGGTAATAGGCTTTCCAGCCGGACACATTTGGTACCAGCCCATAGCCCTGTTCCATATTGGTATTGGCATTATTATGCAGGTTCTGCCAGATGGCATATTGGTTAACCACTTGAGTAACACCCGCTGCCGGCGTGGTATTGATATTTAAAGTACGTATGGTGCCGGCAATAAAATCAATGGGATTTTTTATCATAACACCTTTATTGGCTACATCAAAAAAGTGTTCGCTCTTGAATAATGTGCTCAGCACCGGCGCCATATTCCAGTTATTGCTCACCAGCAATGCGGCCAGGGGAACGATCACATTCGCCTCGATATTGGTATCGATATCATAATAAACAAAGAAGCGGTAAAGTCTCCGGCAAACATATTTTGCAATGGTATCCTGTTGCTGTGTAAACAGCATGTCGAAGAAAATATCAAATTCATTGGCGCCGTTGATACCAGTTTGGTTGCTGATGCTAGTATTGGCAAAATTGGCCGAGAATAATTTATTGGTTTGATTATGATAGGCTGAATTGAAGGCGGAAGCAACGGGGTAAGGCCCAACAAAAGTATTTACACGCCAGCCGGAGAAAACCTTTGAGGCGGCAATGATATCCGGTTCGGTATAATTCTGAACTGGCACCTTTCCCATGGTAAATAATTCCAGCAGCTCACGTGCAAAATTCTCATTGGGAACGGAGGCTGTGCTGTATTGATTACCTAAGAAGAGCAACATGGCCGGCGTTTTCGCAACGCCTTTAATCAATGTTTTAAAATTGCCGAGGGCATTGGTTCGCAATAAATTCATGTAATCATTGCACATCGTTGCAGAATTATTCTGGATGCTTCTTACGTCATCAAAATTGATGGGAATGAAGTGATACCAGAACAGCACCATCTTTTCACGAATGGTCGTGCTCTCATTTATACATAGGCCCCAGCTCCAGTCTACCAGGCTGTTTTGCCGGTGAGAGTTGACGGTATCATCCGTACCTAATCCGTAGGTGAGATTATTGGATGTCCAGCTGGCTCCCAACAGAACACCGGTGC
>DATHEH010000230.1:0-3137 GCA_035318685.1 Ferruginibacter sp. | reverse complement strand
CGTTATAGATTTGTACCCAGGATGTCCCAACCCCCACATTATCTTTTAAATAGAGGTTTTCAGCCTTCGAACCTCCCAGGGCAGCTGGCAGACTTTGAAAAGTATAGTAATCGTTCCCGGTAATATTGTAATATTCAGATCCCCCGGTGCTACTGTTTGTAAATACATGGTATGACCTGCCAGTTACTGTAGAGTCGCGATTCGTAGAGGTTAAGGTGTATAAGGTGGTAGAAGGGGTGGTATTATTGATTACCTCGTAATTCCAGGTAGAACCGGCTGTTAATTTCATGTATGTTTCGCCGGTTACGGGAGCCGGATCATCATCTTTACCACAAGACAAAACAAGGATACAGGCGGATAAGCAGTAAAATGTTATTTTTTTCATACAATTAGAACGATTTATAATGTAATATCAGTATTTTTTGTTTAATAATTAAATTATTCCACTTATCTTTGCGCTCCCAAATTTATGGCTAAACAGGCACTAATTAAACAGGATGGAACTATTGTAGAAGCGCTTAGTAATGCCATGTTTAAGGTAAAGTTGGAAAATGGTCATGAAATACTGGCTACTATTTCTGGTAAAATGCGAATGCACTATATCCGGATCTTGCCAGGGGATAAAGTGGGAGTGGAGATGAGCCCATATGATTTAACAAGGGGTAGAATAATATTCAGGTACAAATAATTAAATGCTAACAGCCTGGCTTTTTAGCAATTAGCAAAAGATAAAATCAAACAAAATGAAGGTAAGAGCTTCAATAAAAAAACGCAGCGTGGATTGTAAGATTGTGAGGAGAAAGGGCCGACTGTACGTTATCAACAAAAAGAACCCACGCTTTAAGCAGAAGCAGGGATAGGATCAAAATTCAACACACAAAATTTATAATTTCATATGGCTCGTATTGCCGGTATAGATCTACCAAAAAATAAAAGAGGCGAAATCGGACTTACTTATATCTATGGAATCGGACGTTCCACAGCCCGTTATATTTTAACTAAGGCAGGTATTGATTTTAGTAAGAAAGTAAATCAATGGAGTGATGATGAGCAAACAGGCATCCGTAACGTGATCAACAATGAATTTAAAACGGAAGGTGCATTGCGCAGTGAAACCCAGATGAACATTAAGCGTCTTTTGGATATTGCATGTTATCGTGGGTTACGCCATCGTAAAGGATTGCCTGTTCGCGGGCAGCGTACCCGTACCAACAGCCGTACAAGAAAAGGGAAGCGGAAAACGGTTGCGGGAAAAAAGAAAGTAGCAAAAAAATAATATTCTGTAAAAGGATAATAAGGCTTGAATTATTTGAAATGATCCGGATCGCTTAAGCCAGCAGGAGGAAAGTTTCATCCCGGGAAGCCGGGAAAATATTTATCGATTACCTATTTAATTAAAAATGGCAAAAGCACAAAGCGCAAAAGCAGCGTCTAAAAAAAGAGTAGTAAAAGTAGACAGCTACGGCGACGCTCATATCACTGCAAGTTTCAACAACCTAATCATCAGTTTAACCAATAAACAAGGCCAGGTAGTTTCATGGTCTTCTGCCGGTAAAATGGGCTTTAAGGGAAGTAAGAAAAATACCCCTTATGCTGCTCAGATGGCTGCTGCAGATGCTGCAAAAGTAGCATTGGATGCAGGGCTGAAGCGGGTTGATGTGTATGTAAAAGGTCCAGGAAGCGGGCGCGAAGGCGCTATCCGTTCTTTATCACAAAACGGTATTGAAATCGCTTCTATTAAGGATGTGACTCCATTACCGCATAATGGTTGCAGGCCTCCAAAGAAAAGAAGAGTATAATAGAGATGTGTTAAGTGTTGTAAACAACCACTCACTCACCACATAACACTCAACATAATTAAAAGGGTGCATTATTCATTTTAAAGGTCTTTATAATGATGCACCGACACTAAAAGACCAATAGATACATTATGGCACGTTACACAGGCCCCAAAACAAAGATCTCCAGGAGATTCGGGGAACCCATTACAGGTAATGGAAAATGGTTGACAAAGAACAGCAACCCTCCCGGCCAGCACGGGGCAACCAAAAAGCGTAAGACACTGGGAGAATATGCCCTGCAGCTTAAGGAAAAACAGAAGGCAAAGTATACCTATGGCCTGCTGGAAAAACAATTCCGCAAAACATTTGATGAAGCCAACAGAAGGAAAGGAGTTACGGGTGAAAACCTGATAAAGCTTTTGGAATCAAGGCTTGATAATACAGTGTACCGTATGGGAATATCTATCAGCCGCCAGGGTGCACGCCAGCTGGTTAGCCATAAACACATCACGGTTAACGGGGATGTTATGAATATTCCATCTTATAGTTGTAAGCCAGGTGATGTGATTGGGTTAAAAAATAAAAGTGCAGCTAATAAATCTATTACAGACAACCTGCGTGGAAAAAATGCAAAGTTTAACTGGGTAGATTGGAGTGAAGCAGATATGAAAGGTACTTTCATTACTTATCCTGAAAGAGAAAGCGTTCCTGAAAATATAAAGGAGCAGCTGATCGTGGAATTGTATAGTAAGTAAGAGCCCAGGCCCCACCTAAATCCTCCCCGAAGGGAAGGACTTTGAGAGAATAAGGCTGGCAGAAATAAGCTGAGAAGGTTCAAGTGAGTGACACAACGATGCCGGGAATTGTACTGAAGCCGGTAAATAAATTTTTAAATTAAAACAACAAAATACAAATGGCCATTTTCAATTTTGTTAAACCAGATAAGATAGTTCTTCAGAAAGCAAATGATTTTGAAGCACAGTTTGAATTTCGTCCCCTGGAACCAGGGTACGGTGTTACAATCGGTAATGCATTACGCAGGGTATTACTTAATTCTTTGGAAGGTTATGCAATTATAGGAATAAATATCGCGGGTGCAGATCACGAATTTGCAACGCTGAAAGGAGTTACAGAAGATGTAACAGAAATAATCCTTAACCTGAAGCAGGTAAGGTTCAAGATGAAAGTGGATCATGAAGTGAACACTGAAAAGGTTACGCTTTCCATTAAAAATAAAACAGAATTTACTGCCGGGATGATCGGTGATGCTTCACCTGCATTTGAAGTAATGAATCCTGAGTTGCTGATCTGTACTATGGATAACAGTGCAAAGGTTGATATAGAGATCACGATCGG
>DATHEH010000229.1:0-5848 GCA_035318685.1 Ferruginibacter sp. | reverse complement strand
TGTTATAGGTCAGGTTAATGTTGTGGCTGATGGATGGTTTAAGGTTTGGATTACCAACTGTGGTGTTTTGCGGGTTGCTAGGGTCCTGCACCGGCTGCAATTGACTGAAACTGGGCTGGGTGGCATTCCCGGCGTAGTTGGCGTTGATCGATTTCGTCTTGTTGAAATTATAGACGAATCTTGCGATAGGGAAGATATTGACACGCCTGATCGTTCTGTAAGCACTATCCTTGGTAATGGATTTGCCCTGGAGGTTCACCGGTTGCACACTTACCCCCACAGTATAATTGTATTTCTTTTTGATAGTTCTTAAAGACAGGCCCGCACGGTTGTTATAAAAATCATTCTCGTAGTCGTTGCTTAAAAAATTGTTCAGCGTTTTTGCCTGCGTCAGTGAATCCACATTAAAATTCCTGCGGTTATTGCGGGAATAGCTGAAGTTATGAGAATAGCTGAGATCAAGACTGCGAAACTTATTGATGGGTTCAGAATAAGTGAACCTCAGCCCATAATTCCGGTTATCATTTTCCTGGTCAATATATTGAAAAGTATTTCTTGGTCCCGGGAACGTTCCTATATACTGGTAACTTAAATTGCTGATGTCCTGTAAAGAATTATTTTCTGAAGTACCCAGTGTTATGCTGCTGGAAAAATTACGTCCACGTTTCCTGAATTTGTGGTTATAAAGAATGGTTGCCGCTATATTCGGCGACCTGGAATCAGTCAGGCTTTTATTGGTTCCATCCTGGGTTTTAGTTCCATCTGTTTTTCTATAGTCAAAGATATTTTTGCTGTTTGCATCGCTGTTGCTGTAATTTATGCTCGGGCTTATTTTTATGTAATTGAAGGAGTCGATCTGGTATTCAAAATTAAAAGTAAAACGATGGGAATTACCTCTTGTTAATGAATTCAGGTCTTCATCGTTGATAAAGCCGTCGTTCTCCAAAAAGGTTTGCGTCGATTTATCCTGTACCTGGCTCGTGTTCCGGTGGTTGTACGAATAACTGCCATACACATTTATTCTTTTGCTCCATTGGTCGCGGTAGTTGAAACCAAAAGAATTGGTAGTTGATATACCACTGCCACCTCCGCTGCTGAACTGCCCGGTACTCATATTGCTCATACCACCCATTCCGCCCATATCGGCCATTACGCTCATCCCGCTGCGCATCATACTGGTGGCACCCCTGTTACCACCGCCACTAAAGTTGAAAAGAGATGAGTTGGTATTATTACTATTGCCGACGATCGATACCTGCCGGTTATTATTAAAGTAGTTCCCGTTGAAAGAAGCCTGGTAACGCTCGTTTGTACCGTAACCTGCAGTCATCCTTCCAAAAAAACCCTTGTTCTTATCTTTTTTTATTTCGATGTTGATGATCTTATCCGGGTCACCGTCTTTTATGCCGCTCACTGTTGCCTGGTCGCCGTAATCGTCTATCACCTGGATCTTGTCAACGATATTTGCCGGTAATTCTTTGGTTGCGGTCTTTACATCGCCGCCAAAAAAATCCTTTCCGTTCACTTTTATCCTGCTTACGCTCTTGCCCTGTGCGGTCACATTGCCGTCTTTATCTACCTGTATGCCGGGTAATTTTTTTAAAAGGTCTTCCACAACGGCGTTCTCTTTCACCTTGAATGCATCGGCCCGGTATTCAATGGTATCTTCTTTTACTACAATGGCTGCTGCAACAACCGTTACTTCATCTAACAGCCTGGCGTCATCCACAATGATCACGGTGCCGATATCGATCGTCTTTTCCTGTTTGGTTACAGCAACAAATTTGGCAACGGGGCGATACCCCATGTTGCGTATGACTATGGAAAAATTAGAAGCCGGTACAATGTCAAACCTGAATTGACCCTTCTCATCTGTAAAAGCATAGGCTGTATCAGTGGGATTTGATTTTACAACCAGCCCGATCACGGCCTTATCAATTGGCTTTTTTGCTGCAGAATCAATAATGGTACTCTTAACCTGCCCGTTTGATACAAGACTGAAGCAGACCAGCACAATGCCGAATAGAATTTTTCTCATAATGTAGTGTTGATATACGAACTCATTCGTGTAAAATTAATCTTACATGAGTATATCTAACAATCTAATTTGATAAGTGGCCCATGTTTTTTGAATTAATTAACACAAAGCCTGTTGCAGAGAAGAAATGGCGGGACGAATTACAGTGGATCGATCAAAAAGAATATGCAAGCGATACAGTGCGGGGGCCTCCGCTAACCTGCAGCTTTTCTATCATTTTGTCCAGTTGCTTACCATGTTTCCGGTGTATGGCATAATTAACGGCGTCATACAGGAGTAAAAACCCAGCTTGCAGGATAATGGAATTACCATATCCTTCCAGTTTGGCGGGGTCTTTTTGGGATTTGCTTCTTTCTTTCAGGTAAAATCCGCCGGCCATATAAGCAAGATCAAGAGCAGTATTAAATATATAGGTCTTTTCGGTCCTGCTCTGGTGTTGCAGTACACCTGATAAAGTGGAATTATTTATCTTTTCTCTTGTGGTACCCCGGTAACCGAGGCCTGCGATCGCAAGATTAATACCATTCCACATTATATTCATTTGATGAAAATACCGCATCTCACGGTTGCCGGTATTGGTACCGAACGCACTCACAATGATATTTGCTGCTGACCAGCCTCCCAGCACCAGCATAGATCTCTTACTTATACTGATCCGTTCTTTTTCAAACTTTATCAATGCATCTTTTTGGGAAAAAGAAGAGAAAGAGCCGCAAATAAGGCATAGCAACAATAATATCTTTTGCATGGCTGATTTTTTTACAAAAAACGTAACAAACAGGAAGAGAGATTGTTTGCAGGCCCCGTTTTTATTAAAACCGGGCTAAAACAAATCCTGCCGGTAAATTTCAAACCCCAAACTATTCTTACCTTTGCCCTCTGTCATTTTGGCTCTGGTCCTTTTTCAGCACCATATTTGACAACTACAATAAATTAGTTAAAGGCACACCCAATAATACTGAATTTTATGATCGGCGCTATTTCAAAACTTTTTGGCGGTAATAAGAGTGAAAAGGATGTAAAAAAGATAAGTCCACAGGTTGAAAGGATCAACCAGTTCTTTACACAATACCAGTCCCTCTCTAATGATGAATTGCGGAATAAGACCGCTGAATTCAGACAAAGGATCGCAGCCCACCTCAACACGATCAATACGGAAATAACGACCAGGCAAAAAAATGCTGAGGAATTACCCGTTGAAGAGATCAATGCAAAGGATGTCATTTACAAAGAGGTGGATGAATTAAAAAAAGAAAAAGATAAACAACTCGAAGTCGTGTTGCTGGAAATACTACCTGAAGCATTTGCAACGGTAAAAGAAACCAGCCGCCGTTTTAAAGAGCATACAAGTTTAGAATCCACAGCTACAGAACTGGACAGGACATTATCCGTTAAAAAAGATAATATCATCATTGAAGCTGATAAAGCCATTTATAAGAATACCTGGACCGCAGGCGGGGGACAGGTAACCTGGAACATGGTACATTATGATGTGCAGCTGATCGGTGGTGCTGTTCTGCATTCGGGTAAGATTGCTGAGATGGCAACGGGTGAAGGTAAAACCCTGGTGAGTACTTTGCCTGCTTATTTGAATGCATTGTCCGGCCAGGGCGTTCACATTGTAACCGTGAATGATTACCTGGCAAGAAGGGATAGTGAATGGAACGGCCCCATCTTTGAATTTTTAGGATTGCGTGTTGATTGTATAGATAAACACGAACCCAACAGCGATGCCCGCAGGCATGCCTATAATGCCGATATCATTTATGGTACCAATAACGAATTTGGTTTTGATTACCTGAGGGATAATATGGTGCACACACCCGATGAGATGGTGCAGCGCAAACACCATTTTGCGATGGTGGATGAGGTGGATAGCGTTTTAATTGATGATGCCCGTACACCATTGATCATCAGCGGACCGGTTGGTCATAGCGATAATACCCAGCAGTTCTTCGACCTTAAACCAAGGATCGAAAAATTAGTTGATGCACAAAGAAAAGCGGTCAACCAGTTCCTGATCGAAGCGAAGAAGAAGATCGCTGAAGGAAATGATGATCCGAAAGATGGGGGACTTGCATTGATGCGGGCACATCGTGGTTTACCAAAGAACAGCGCACTGATCAAATTTTTAAGTGAGCCGGGCAACAGGGTAAAATTACAAAAAAGCGAAAATTATTATTTAGCCGATCAGCAAAAAGAAATGCCTAAGGTTGATGCGGAATTGTTCTTTAATATAGATGAGAAGAATAACCAGGTCGATCTTACCGACCAGGGAATTCAGCTGATCACGAGGAGCGGGGAAGATCCTGAATTCTTTATCATACCCGATATTGCTACCAAACTTGCTGATATTGAAAAAAGTGATCTGGGCGCCGAAGAAAAATTACACAATAAAGAATCATTGCTGAATGATTATTCTTTAAAAGCAGATCGTATCCATACCGTACAGCAATTATTAAAAGCCTATACTTTATTTGACAAGGATATTGAGTACGTGGTGATGGATGAAGCGGTCAAGATCGTTGATGAGCAAACAGGCCGTATCCTTGATGGCCGGCGATATTCTGATGGCTTACACCAGGCCATTGAAGCAAAGGAAAATGTAAAGATCGAAGCATCTACACAAACCTATGCTACGGTTACATTACAGAATTATTTCAGGATGTACCACAAGCTTGCGGGTATGACGGGTACAGCAGAAACAGAAGCAGCAGAGTTCTGGAGCATTTACAAACTGGATGTGGTAACCATTCCTACCAATGTAAAAGTTATCCGTAAAGACGACCAGGATTTTGTTTATAAAACAAAAAGAGAAAAATATAAGGCAGTAATTGACGAGGTGGAAAGATTACGCAGCATAGGCAGGCCATCACTGGTGGGTACTACGTCTGTTGAAGTGAGTGAATTGCTGGCGAGGATGTTGAAGCAAAAAAATATTCCGCATAATGTACTTAATGCCAAGCAACATGCTAAGGAAGCGCAGGTAGTGGCCGAGGCCGGACTTGCAGGCGCCGTTACCATCGCTACCAACATGGCTGGTCGTGGTACGGATATTAAACTCGGGCCGGGTGTAAAAGAAGCGGGTGGTTTGGCGATCCTTGGTACAGAGCGTCACGAGAGCCGTCGTGTGGACAGGCAGTTACGTGGTCGTGCGGGTCGCCAGGGAGATCCCGGAAGCTCAAGCTTTTTTGTTTCACTGGAAGATGACCTGATGCGTATGTTTGGCAGCGAACGTATTGCCGGGCTGATGGACAGGATGGGATATAAAGAAGGCGAAGTGATACAGCACAGCATGATCACCAAGTCGATCGAAAGGGCACAGAAGAAAGTAGAGGAGAATAACTTTGGAATTCGTAAGCGTTTGCTTGAATATGATGACGTAATGAACAAGCAGCGTAACGTGGTATATAAAAAACGCAGTCATGCTTTGTTTGGCGAAAGACTTGCGTTAGATCTTGACAATGCATTTTATTCTGTTGCTGATGGTTTGATCAATTCTTTCAAAGAAGGAAATGATCATGACGGGTTCAAGCTGGCAGCCATTGTGAATTTTGGAATTGATACTTCTATTTCTGCAGAAGAACTGGATAAGGATGATAACAACGTTTTAGCTGAAAGATTATATAATGAAGCCGTAACGCAATATCGCCGCAAGACAGACCTGATGGTTCAGCAAACATTGCCTGTTATAAAGAACATCCGCAAAGAACAGGGTAACCATATTGAAAATGTTGCCGTGCCTTTTACCGATGGTAAAAAAGGCATACAGGCATTGGCCAACCTCGATAAATATTTATCCTCTGAAGG
>DATHEH010000228.1:0-5414 GCA_035318685.1 Ferruginibacter sp. | reverse complement strand
ATCTTTGTACTTCATTGATGGCGGCTTCCTGTTCGGTTATCTGTAATGCTGTTTCCAGAGATTTTGGATAGTGCGTTAATATCTGGCTCTCGATCCTGTCCTTAAGCGGTGTTACAATGCTTCCCCTGTTGGTATAGTCTTCAGGGTTGGCAGTGAATACAAATAAAACATCCAGCGGAAGCCTTAATTTAAAACCGCGTATCTGCAGGTCGCCCTCTTCCAGAATATTAAATAATGATACCTGGATCCTGGCCTGCAGGTCGGGTAGTTCATTGATAACAAAAATACAACGGTTGCTTCTTGGAATGATGCCATAATGCAAAACCCTTTCATCTGCAAAGCTTAATTTAAGGTTTGCCGCTTTGATGGGATCGATATCACCGATAAGGTCTGCAACACTCACATCGGGCGTTGCCAGTTTTTCACCGTAGCGATCGCTTTTATGCAGCCATGCGATAGGGGTATCATCTCCTTTCTCCCGGACCAGGTCAATGGCATAACGGGAAACCGGTTGCATAGGATCATCATTGATCTCGCTGCCGGCAACAACAGGAATGTATTCATCCAGCAACTCGGTCATTTGCCTGGCAATTCTTGTTTTTGCCTGTCCACGCAGGCCAAGGAACAAAATATTGTGTTGTGATAACAAAGCCCTCTCCGTATCCGGTATCACCGAGTCTTCATAACCTAATATGCCGGGAAAAGGGTTTTCTTTCGCCTTTATTTTCTTAATTAAGTTTTCACGGATCTCCTGCTTGATGCTTTTTGAAACATAGCCGCTCTTCTTTAATTCGCCTAATGTTTTAATTTTTTTACTGTCCATTTTTTTATTTTTTGCCGGAAAGGCGTTAAGTCGTTTTTATACGCAATATCTTCTAATTCCATTTTTTATAATTGGTACATTAAAATTCAAAATAAAACCTACGTGTAAGTCTGTAAGTTTTAAATGACTTATTAATTGCGCCTGCCATACGGGATTGACGAGGTCAACAGCTTTAAATTCACAGATGATCTTATCATCAACCAATACATCTAATTGTAATCCTTCATCGAATTCAATTCCGTCATATCTTATCGGCAGTTTTACCTGGCGTTTATAAGGAATTTCTTTTTTTACCAACTCATGGCAAAAACAAGCTTCGTAAATTCTTTCTAGCAACCCAGGACCTAATTGACTGTGGACTTTATATGCACAATCAACAATTTCCCTGCAAAGGCATTCTTCTATTTCAGTTAGGGTGTACATGATTAAATTTGACTACGTCTTTTCGACTTCCCGGCAATATATTAGTATACCGTCTTTCTTTTTCCTGATTCAAAATCCTTAAATATAAATGCGCCCAGTTTATCCAGTGATGCAAAGAAAGCCTTGCCATTATTTGTTTCGGTGAATTCCTGTACAAAACGTTGCAGGTATGGGTCGGATGCGATCATGAAAGTAGTGATGGGGATCTTTAATTTTTTGCATTGGGTTGCCAGGCTCATGCAACGGTTCAATATCTTCCTGTCAACACCCCAACTGTTCTTATAATAGCGCTTACCCACTTTTAAACAGGTGGGTTTGCCATCAGTTATCATAAAGATCTGCTTGTTGGGATTCCTGCGCCTGCGTAAAATATCCATGGCAAGTTCCAGGCCGGCAACCGTATTGGTATGGTATGGCCCTACCTGCAAATAAGGAAGATCCTTTACTTCTATTGGCCAGGCATCATTACCAAATACAACAATATCCAAAGTATCCTTCGGGTATTTTGTCTGGATAAGTTCACTCAATGCCATCGCCACTTTTTTTGCAGGCGTGATCCTGTCCTCGCCATACAATATCATGGAGTGGGAGATGTCGATCATCAGCACCGTAGATGTTTGTGATTTAAAATCCGTTTCCCTGATCTCCAGGTCATCTTCCTGCATTTTAAAACTATCAATGCCGTGGTTGATCTGTGCATTGCGGATGGAATTGGTAAAGTCTATCTGTTCCATTGTATCGCCAAACTGGAAGGGCCTGGTTTCCGGGTTGATCTCATCGCCGCCCCCGGGTTTAAAGGTATTGTGGTTGCCCTGCTTCGTTTTCTTCAGCTTACCGAATATCTCTTCCAGGCTTTTTTTACGGATACCCTGTTCTGTTTTTGGGGTGATCTTAATTTCACCGGTCTCTCTTTTTTCATCGATGTATCCTTTTTCTTTCAGGTCCTCAAAAAAGTCGCCAACGCCGTATTCGTTGTTGGTAAGCTTATATTCCTTATCCAGTTCATTCAGCCATTGCATGGCTTCACTAAAGTCGCCGTTGGTATAAGTGAGCAACTGCAAAAAAAGATTGAGCAAGGTCTCGAAGGGAGACTTACTGTTTTCATTGGGGTCGTATTTACTAAAGTTGTAGCCTAGCAAGAGAAGTTAACGGTTGATAGTTAATAGTTAATAGTTCATAGTGGAGATCGATCTTCACTTTTTATTTCATGTCCACTAAATTACGAAACAAATCATTGGCAAGATTGTTCATGCCTGTTAAATAAAGATCTCCCGGTGCCACCGGGAGATCTTTTAATATGGAGATATCGTAATACGATTATTTCTTCGGTGAATCAGTTGTCTTTGGAGCTACAGGCTGTGTTGTGATCTGGCCCGGATTCTCTGTTGGCGGAGCCACCGGGTTTTTAAACTGCTGTTCATAAGACTGAATCTGCATTAATAATTGTTCGGCAACATTTTTATCACCACCCCTGCGGCCATCACTAAAAAAATCGGCTTTGTTTTCGTCAAGTGCAGCGTAGTAACTAAGTTGCTGCTCCAGGTCCTTCTTTAAGCTTTTGGCTATTTTGCCTGCAAGAACGGTATCACCCGCTGCATAAGCAGCACGCAGCATCATAGTTGATATCCAGTTGTGCTGCTGGTTACGCGATACCATGCCATAAGAAAAATTCTCCTCCAGCATGCCTTTATCAACCTTGTTCAGCATTTTTTTAGCTTCTTCTTTTTTATTTTTCTGGGCAAGGTCAATCGCTGCGCTTGCATAAGCCATGCGTATGGTGTTGAGGTGACGACGGTTCTCTTCATCAAAATAAACACCGGCTTTATCGGCATTTCCGAATGCGAACTTCGTCATCATCTTATCATATACCCATGCATCATTCACCTGGCTGTTGGCTACAGGAACCAGGCGATAGGCCAATCCGTCCTGGCGTATATAACTTTGGAAGCCCAGTCCCCCGCCGTCCTGCGACGTAAAGTATATCGGGCGTTTCCATTTGTTGGCTGCGATGATGTTTAATATGGCGGCGTCGTTCTTGAATAATATATTTTTAGGTATCTCAAACTGAACGGATGTAACCACACTATCCGTGGCATTGACTGTACCATTCTGACGAACGACATTCAGATCAACAGGTACCGAAACCTTTCTTGACGGGAAAATATTCAGCATACTTCCGTCTCTTCCGTTTTCCATTTTTGACGGGTCATCACTTCCGGCATAATCTTTCATCATGGTATACAGGTCCATGTGCTGATTCGGATCTATACCTGGTTTTGGCGCATTGTAAATTATATCGCGTGTGGCGCCTTCTATCTGGGCGGCGGTCCATAAAGGATCTATAGGATCACTTTGGTTCAGTTTATAACGAAGCTTGTTTATGTACCAATCGGTTCCCAATAAACTGGAATTGATGATGCGTATGTCCCTGCGTATGCCCTGTACTTCCTGTGCGTACCAAAGCGGGTAGGTATCATTATCACCAAAAGTGATAAGGATGGCATTGGGCGCACAACTTTCCAGATAATCAATTGCAAGGTCCCTCGCCAGCGTTTTATTGCCGCGGTCATGGTCATCCCATTCCTGGCTGGCCATTAATACTGGTACAGCTAATAGACAGAGTCCGCCTGCTACAGCGGTTGCCACCATCTTATTTTTAATGAATCTTTCAAATAATTCTTTCACATATAAAACACCCAGGCCGATCCATATTGCAAATACATAAAAGGACCCGACATAGGCATAGTCACGTTCTCTTGGTTGGTTACCCGCCTGGTTAAGGTAAAATACCACTGCGAGACCGGTAAAAAAGAATAGCAATCCCACTACTAAAAAGTCCCGCTTGTCTCTCATTACCTGGAATATCAATCCGAGTAATCCCAATATAAGTGGCAGGGCAAAGAGCTTATTATTTGCTTTATTATGTTTTAAACTATCCGGCATGGCGTCCTGGTTTCCAAGCATGGCATTGTCGAGGAATGAGATGCCCGTCTTCCAGTTACCATCTCTTACATTACCCATGCTTACACCCTGTATGTCGTTTTGCTTGCCTGCAAAATTCCACATAAAATAACGCATGTACATCCAGCCAACCTGGTAGGAAAGGGCAAATCTTATATTCTCACCCATTGTTGGCTTGGCCGCTTCGCCATCTCTCTGGTAGCGGCCTTCCTGGTCTTTTGCATAATCGCCGGTTTGCGGATCAACGTCTAATCCCATCCACCCTGCATAATAATTGGCGTGTTGCTGGTCGTTACTTTGGTCCCACATGCGTGGAAAGAGGTGCATATCTTCAGGAGCATATACCACATCTGTTTTCCTTCCGTTCTTTTCATACCTGCCATTGCTTTTTACATAGGTTTCTACCGTATTATATTCTGTCGGTTGTGCTGTAAAATCCTGGCCGTATAATATTGGCCAGTCGCCATATTGCTCACGGCTTAAATAACCAACAAGGTTTACCGGGTTATCTACGTTATACATGTCTACAGAAGGATCTGCATTGGAGCGAACCAGCGTGGTGAAATACGTGGAATAACCCAGCAGCATGAAAACAAAGGTCCATAGCCCCAGTTTCAAAAAGTTCCAGTTATTCTTCTTTGCTACACGCAAGCCAAAATAAACGAGGACTGCGATCAAAATAAAGAAGAATGCAAAACCTGAGAAGAAGGGTAAACCCATCGTGTTCACGAAGAAAATATCAAAATTACCCGCGCCTTTGATCGTCCATACGATCACTGCTTTTTGCACAAGGCCGGTGATACAACAACCAATAACAAAAGCCCAGAATGTGCGCCATTTGGTTATTTTTTCAGAACGCTTAAAATAATAGATCATTACGATCGCCGGGATGGTAAGGATGTTCAGTAAGTGAACGCCAATAGATAAGCCCATCAGGTAAAAGATGAGTATGATCCAGCGGTCGGCCTTGGTAAAATGTCCTTTAACCCCTTGCTTTTGTTCAATATCAACATCCTGCTCCCATTTCAACATTGCCCAGAATACAACAGCTGTAAAAAAAGAAGACAATGCGTAAACCTCACCTTCAACAGCACTGTACCAGAATGAATCAGAAAAAGTATAGGCCAATGCCCCCACGATACCTGCAGCCATGATGCCATAGATCTTTTCGGTGGTTAATTCTGCTGCGTCTTTCAATACCAGCTTA
>DATHEH010000227.1:0-7615 GCA_035318685.1 Ferruginibacter sp. | reverse complement strand
AGGCTGTAATTACAGCGCCAGCGGCTAACAACTCTTCAATGATACTCAAGGCCGGCGCTTCCCTGATGTCGTCTGTATTAGGTTTAAATGCCAGGCCCCAAACGGCAATTTTTTTGCCTTTGATATCGCCATTGAAATATGCTTTTATTTTAGGGATGAGGTGCAGTTTTTGTTTTTCATTCACTGCCATCACTGCTTCCAATATCTTAAAATCATAATTGGCATCAACAGATGATTTGGCAAGTGCCTGTACGTCTTTTGGAAAACAACTCCCGCCGTACCCGATGCCGGGAAATAAAAAACGTCTGCCAATACGTTCATCGCTGCCGATACCTTTGCGTACCATGTCCACATCAGCGCCAAGCTTTTCGCATAGCTGTGCGATCTCGTTCATGAAAGTGATCTTTGTTGCCAGGAAAGAATTGGCGGCATACTTAGTAAGCTCTGCACTTCTTTCATCCATATAGATGATGGGATTACCCTGGCGTACAAAAGGAACATAAAGATCATTCACGATCCTTTTTGCTTTTTCTGAATTGGTGCCGATGATCACCCTGTCTGGTTTCATGAAATCATCCACGGCAACACCTTCTCTTAAAAATTCGGGGTTGGATACCACATCAAAATCGATCTCTGTATTTTTTGCAATGGCAGCATGTACCTTTTCAGCAGTGCCTACGGGTACGGTGCTCTTATCTATGATAACAACATAACTCTTTATTAATTTACCAAGATCATCGGCAACACCAAGAATATACTTTAGGTCGGCACTGCCATCTTCACCCGGGGGTGTTGGTAAAGCCAGGAAAATGACCTGTGCTGCTGCGATGCCCTCTTCCAGCGAAGTGGTAAAATGAAGACGGCCTTCTTTCTGGTTCCTGGTAAATAATTTTTCAAGTCCGGGTTCGTAAATGGTGAGTTTACCCGACTTTAGTTTTTCGATCTTCGTCTTGTCAATATCCACGCAGGTGACCGAGTTACCCGTTTCGGCAAAACATGTTCCTGTTACCAATCCGACATAGCCTGTTCCGATTACTGCAATTTTCATTTGGTTCTGTTAATTGTTATCTGTTAAAGGTTATTATTAACGGTTCACGTACGCCAAAACATTTTGTACAATAAAATCCAGTTGCTCCTCATCCAGTTCTGTGTGTATCGGCAGCGAGATCACTCTTTCGGTCAGCCAGTCTGTTACAGGCAATTCATAATTGCTTCCGCCAAAGGCATCAAACATTTTTTGTTTGTGTGCCGGAACGGGATAGTAGATCATAGAGGGAACCCCTTTATCTGCAAGAAATTGATTTAAGCCGTCGCGGTAACCAGCCGGGTCCTTATCCGTATTCAATACCAGGGTATATTGGTGAAATACGTGTTTATTATTGCTTTCTCTAAACGGAATAGTTATGATTTTATTTCCCGCAAAAGCTTTGTCATAATGGTCAGCTGCTTTCCTGCGGGCTGCGATGTACTCATCGAGGTATTTCAGTTTGATATCCAGTATGGCGGCCTGCATGGCGTCCAGTCTTGAGTTACAGCCCACCACATCATGATAATACCTTTTGCTTTGACCGTGTGAAGCGATCATCCTTAACTGGCCGGCCAGTTCATCATCATCCGTAAATATCGCACCACCGTCGCCAAAAGCGCCAAGGTTCTTTGAAGGATAAAATGAAGTGCAGCCGATATGCCCGATGCTGCCGGTCTTTTTAACCGTTCCGTTGCTGAAGGTAAAATCGCAGCCAATAGCCTGTGCATTGTCTTCAATTACGAATAAGTTGTGTTTTTTCGCAATGGCCATTATCTTTTCCATATTAGCCGCCTGTCCGTATAAATGTACAGGTACTATCGCTTTTGTTTTGGGCGTGATGGCTTTTTCAATTGCCGCAGGGTCTATGCAAAATGTTTTTGGATCAACTTCAACAAAGATGGGTTTTATGTGCAGAAGTGCCGCTACTTCCACGGTAGCTATATAAGTAAAGGAAGGCGTGATCACCTCGTCGCCCGGCTCCAGGCCAAGTGCCATCATGGCTATTTGGAGTGCATCTGTGCCATTGGCACAGGGAATACAATGTTTACTCCCATGGTATTTTGCCAGGTTATCGCCAAACCCGTTTACAACTTTTCCCCCGATGAACATAGCGCTTTCCATTACCTGTAACACTGCGGCATCTACCTCGGGCTTTATCTTGAGGTACTGGGTTTTGGTATCCACCATTTGTAAAGGCCTCATAAGTACAATTTTATGAGGCGCAAAGATAAGGATTGCAACAGGAATTAAGAATTCGTAATACGGGGCCGGAAGATTAAAAAATTGCCTTTAGATTTGTTGCAAAATAGGTATTGAGCAAAGTTTTATACAATATATTCCTCGTCTTATATTCTTCGGGTGTAAGAATTGCATCCCTTTGGAACCCCAAGGCTGCAAAATGGGTAAAGGGCAGGGAGAATATATTCACTGAGATCAGCAACAAACTTCAAACAACAAACCGCCAAACAGTATGGATGCATTGTGCCAGTCTTGGTGAATTTGAGCAGGGGAGGCCTTTGTTGGAAGAATTAAAAATTAAGAATGAAGAATTAAGAATTGTACTAACCTTTTTCTCTCCCTCGGGCTATGAAGTGATGAAGGAGTACAAGGGTGCTGATCATATCTTTTACCTACCCATGGATTCACCGGCAAATGCAAAAAGATTTATTGATGCAATAGATCCTTCATTGGTATTATGGGTAAAATACGAATATTGGTTCTATTACCTTAATGAATTGAAGAAACACAATGTTCCTGTTATATTGGTATCGGGTATATTCAGGGAAAACCAGCCTTTCTTCAAATGGTATGGAAAGATCTGGAAAGGAATGCTGGGATCCTTCACACATTTCTTTGTGCAGAACGCAGCATCAAAAGAGTTACTGGTAACGATCGGGGTCAGTGAAAATGTAAGTATCAATGGCGATACAAGGTTTGACCGCGTGCTGGAGATCGCCGATAAATTTACACCGGTGCCCATGATCGCTGAATTTTGCGGCAACAGTAAAGTGATCGTTGCCGGCAGTACCTGGGAAGAAGACGAAATAGAATTATTGCATTTTGTAAAAGTGCACCCGCACATAAAATTTATCATTGCCCCGCACGAGGTTGACCAGGAAAATCTTGCTGACGTTAAAAAAGAATTTCCCAATTCATTATTTTACTCGGAACTTTTAGAGACAACCGACCACAGACCACGGACCACAGACCACGGACCACAGACCACAAACCACAAACCACAGAGCACGGACCGCGGTGCCCAGACTTCCAATGTTCTAATCATTGACAATATCGGCATGCTGTCTCGTTTGTACCGGTATGCCACTATAAGTTATATTGGTGGCGGTTTTGGTGATGATGGGGTACACAATGTTTTGGAAGCTGCGGTGTATGCAAGGCCGGTTGTTTTTGGTCCTGTTTATGAAAAATATGATGAGGCGATCGGGCTGGTTGATGAAGGCGGGGCGCTCAGCGTTGGTGGCCCTATAAAACTTGAAGAGGTTTTTAATAAGCTGTTGAATGATGAAATGGAAAGGGAGAGCAGGGGAGAAATAGCGGGAAAATATGTTCGGTCAAATGCAGGAGCATCTGCAAAAATAATACGGTTCATTCAGGAAAAGCGTCTTTTAACCAACTGGTAAAATTGCCTTACCAGTTCATGACTGTCATTCCAGCCATTCTTTACTTTTAATTCTCTTTGTATCCAGTATTCCGCTTCGGGGAAAATAGAAAAACTGTTTATTGTTTTTACACTGCGTTCATAGGCCACTTCATCACCCCTGAATAATTCATTGATAAATAAGAAACGGTCATTGACACCAATGGCTTTTCTGAGGTCCCTTATCGGAACTTCTGTAAGCGTATCACCAAGATCTATTCTTGTTTGTTTGAGCCTTTCATTTATAGAAGCAGAAGTAGCGGCAACCGATTCATTGATCTCTTTTTTATTAAATTCCGAGTGTGGCTGCCCTTGTGTTTGCCCGCCGGGCCCTGTGGGCTGGTAGCGGTGATGATGGTTGTTTTGCGGTTCCTCCTGGTGTGTGAGCGTGGGTATATCTTCTTCTTCGCTTTGAAATAAAACATGTGGTTTGTTCTGGATGCTGATCTTCTGCATCGCTTCTGCATTCCTTTTTATTTCTTCCAGCTCGGCTTCAATTTCGGCTTCGTCAATTTTTAATACCTCAATCGTTTTTTCTTCTCTTGCCGGTTCAACTATATTTTCCTGCGCCCGGGTATTGATCGAAGCAATTGGAGAAACCGTTACAGCCACATTATTATTGTTAATAGCAGGTGCATTACCCGCCTGCAGGTGCAGCAATTCTGCCTGTAACATTTGGGCGGTAAGCAGCAATTGCTCCGGCGGAGCATTTTGTGCAAACTGTTCCTGTAATTTTTTGAGGAGTGTCTCCACTCTTTCCATGATATTAGTATACTTTTGATGCCCCGGCGAAGGAAGGCACCGTAAAAAAATCGGTTGCGGCCCCAAGTTACAAACTGATTTTTAAAAAATATAGCCAAATGTTTATAGAACCCAATTTAAAAGGCGAAAGGAGGGGGTGGATAGAAGTCATATGCGGCAGTATGTTCAGCGGCAAAACAGAAGAATTGATCCGCCGTTTGAAAAGAGTGAAGATCGCCAACTTAAAAGTTGAGATATTCAAACCTTCAATTGACGTGCGTTACGACGTGGAAAAGATCGTAAGTCATGATACCAATACCATCCTGTCTACACCCGTTGACCATTCGCAGGCCATTTTATTACTTGCCCAGGACGTAGACGTGGTGGGCATTGACGAGGCCCAGTTTTTTGATGACCAGATCAGCAATGTTTGCGAGATACTGGCACAAAAGGGTATTCGTGTCATCGTGGCCGGGCTGGATATGGATTATTTGGGAAATCCCTTTGGCCAGATGCCCAATCTTTTGGCCAAGGCAGATTATATCACCAAGTTACACGCCATTTGCCAGGTATGCGGCAATATTGCCAATATCAGCTACCGTAAGGTGAGCGAGGGGGGGCAGGTATTACTGGGTGAAAAAGACGTGTATGAACCAAGGTGCCGCATTTGTGCTCAGTTATAAGCTGGTTTTTAATAACTCCTGCCAACGGTATCACATACTGCTTTTAACATAGAGTTATTATCGTGTGCATCATGGGCCTTTTCCCAAAGCATTATGCCGTTACCGGATTGTTTGGCTAGCATGGCTTTCTTTTTTACCGTAAAAAGGCCATTATAATAAATTTTATAATTACTAAATCCACCGGCTGTAACTATTGCAGAATCTGATTGTGGATCACCACCCTGTAATAAGATATCACTAAAACCGAGGACGGTACCGCTTTGCGTGATACCACCCGGCCTTCCATAACCGGGAATACCTAAAACTGCTTTTGACGCCGGTAACCCCCGGGTATTTATCCAATAATTGAAACTGGTGGTGGCAAGTGCATAATCACTATGATGTTTGTAAGGTACTGTTGTGCTGAAATCATCATACGACATGATATTGAACCAATCGACGTAGTTGCCCTGCCACAGTTCACTTTTAATGGCGTCTCTTATCACACCCGCATATTTGCCGGCAGTGATCGCCGCAGTTAAATAATATTTACTCCCGCTATGACAGCTATCGCTTAATTGTTTCATCAGTGAAGTATAAGTGATATCCGTGCCGTCATCAGTACGTGGAAATTCCCAGTCCACATCCACGCCATCCAGCCCATAGCTCCTCACCATGTTCATTACCTGGTTTATGAAAGAAGTTCTTCCGGTAGTTGTAACTGCCATATTCTTAAAGTCTGCTGCAAGGCCGCTGATGCTTAAAAATATTTTAGCGCCATTTGCTTTTGCCTTGGTCTTCACTTCCAGTAAATGGCTGCTGTTGCCCAATACTGCATTGCCGGCGCTGTTAACGGTTACAAATGCATAGTTGATCACATTGCACATCCTGAACTTTACGTCCGGTACGGATGCAACAGACCTGTATGAAGGGAAATACCCAACTACATAAAAACCAAATGCAGGTGGCGGGGCTATAACGGTGTTGCCTGGATTTGAAGGAGGAATGATGTCGGATTTTTTACAGGAATTGGCAAGACCAATGATCATGGCTGTCAATAAGAGATAATGCAGTCTCATAGTATTAATATAAAGGGTGAAGATAATTAAAATTTAAAAGCTTGCTTATGCTGTGAAAGTAAAAATGTATCAATCATTTTACCTAATGTAGTAATTTGCGGCAATGATGAAGCGCATTTATGCACTGTTACACAAAGATGTATTGCTTGAATTCAGACAAAAGCATACTTTTTATGGCATATTATTGTACATCGCTTCCACCATCTTTGTACTTTATTTATCTATTGACGAGCCCGATGCAAATACATGGAACGGGCTGTTCTGGGTGATACAATTATTCGTTTGTGTGAATGCGGTAGCTAAAAGTTTTTTGCAGGAAAGCAGGGGGCGCATGCTGTATTTTTATTCCATCACTTCACCTGTTGAATTCATCGTTGCCAAAATATTGTACAATGTACTGCTCATGATCTTCATGAGCCTGTTGAGCTTATTCCTCTTCTTCGTGTTTTTAAATAACCCGGTTGATAACAGCCTGCGGTTTACCGGCATAGTCATCCTTGGGGGAGCCAGCATCAGTATCGTATTTACTTTAATGAGCGCTATTGCGGCAAAGGCCCAGCAAAACGCTGCATTGATCGCCATCCTCGGGTTCCCGGTCATTTTACCCCAGCTATTATTATTAATGCGTTTGAGCAAGGCGGCATTTGCCGAAGTATTCAGGGAAGGTGCAATATGGCAACTGGCCGGCCTGATAACGGGACTGGATGTATTGGTGATAGCATTAGCGGTGATACTTTTTCCTTATTTATGGAAGGATTGAAATGATGCGGATGCCGGGTGCCGGACTCTGTGTGCCGGGTAGGGCTTAAAAAATCAAAAAAGGCCTTTAATCATTTTACCCCATTTAACATCCGCATCTTCATAGACCTTTAAAAATAACCCTTAACTATTAACACCTGACTGCTAACTTCCCTATCTTTGCGACCTCAATAAATTTCTCGCTTTTTTGAAGAAGAACTGGTGGAAAATATTGTCCTTTCTTTTATTGGTCTACACAATTGTAGGAGGGTTCCTGATGGATGTACCCCGCTTGTTCATACTTAATGAGACCATACGTAATCTTTACTTTCATGTGTGCATGTGGTTTGGCATGATGATCCTGTTTACAACCAGTTTTGTTTACAGCATCAAATACCTGCGTGGGTTCAATTTACGCAACGATATTTTCGCACACAATTTTGCGGCGGTAGGTTCTTTTTTGGGTATACTGGGTTATGCAACGGGAACTATCTGGGCAAATTATACCTGGGTCACCGACCAGGGGCAGTCGCTGGGAAGCATATTAAAGGAACCAAAACTGATAGGCGCCGCTATTGCATTACTCATCTATGGTGCTTATTTTGTTTTGCGGGGTTCTTTTACGGATATCGATAAAAAGGCCCGGATCAGTGCCGTATATAATATTTTCGCCTTTGCCATGTTGTTCCCGAGCATCTGGATAATCCCA
>DATHEH010000226.1:0-9146 GCA_035318685.1 Ferruginibacter sp. | reverse complement strand
AGGGTACAGGAGGAAATGAACAAGGACAAAGAAGCCATCGGTAATTACAATACCGCAAGAACATATAGTGAAAAGACCGGCAATGTTACCTCAAACACTTTAAACACAAATGATATAAACAGGCTTTCGGTGCGGCCGGATTCCACCCAGTTGCAACAAAGCTTCTTAAAAGCTAATCTTGACCTCGGTATAAAAAATAAGGATACCAATGAGATCGTTACCAATTACGGAAGGCTGGGGGAGATCAGTTTAAAGGATAACAACACTGCAGCAGGTATAGCTTCGTTCAGTAATGCATACAACTTTTCAAGGAACCAACCTGAGCAGGCACTTAAGTATAACCAGCTTATTACAAATGCTTACCTGCAGAATAAGGATTTCACGAGGGCGATCGAAACAAAAAAGAGAATATTGGATGAATCCTTTGTTGAGAACTCCTCGAAGCTACAGGCAAGCGAGATCACTTCACTTGCAGATATCTATATTCAGAAGAAAGAGGGCGCAACAGCAGTAGACCTGTTGAAACAATCTTATGCGCTGTCGGTAAAGAACGGGCATACACTGGAGGCAAAAAAATGTATTGAAAAGCTGGACAGCATTTACAGGAGCACGGGCCGCAGAGAAGCCAGCCTGGCGTTGTACAAGAATTTCCTGGCTGAATTACCTTCCATCATTGTCAAAGACAGTTCTTTAACCGATAATAAGGTCGTTGCGGAGACAGAGGAAAAATTAAAGACACTGGAAACAGAGAAAGCGCTTAAGGATGAGTTGATCAGGGAAAAGAACATGATCAATTTCTGGCTTATCGCGGCCATGATGATCCTGGCAATTTTTATAATTGTGATCCTTTTTATTGTTAAGAAATTAAAAACAAAGAATAAGAAGATAGCCCTGCAATCGCTGAGGAGGGAAATGAACCCGCATTTTATTTTCAACAGCCTGAACAGCATCAACCAGTTCATTGCCAACAACAATGAATTGCAGGCGAATCAATACCTCACAAAATTCTCTACCCTGATGCGGAGGGTAATGGAAAACTCAAAAGAGGATTTTGTTTTGTTCACCAGGGAAGTGGAACTCTTACAAAATTATCTTGAGCTGGAAAAAAGCAGGTTCGCCGATAAATTTGATTTCAGCATTGAAATTGATGATGTCCTGTATGCCGATGAGCAATTAAAGATCCCCGGCATGCTCATACAACCTCATCTCGAAAATGCCATCTGGCATGGACTGCGGTACAAGGATGAAAAAGGGTTTTTGAAATTAAGCTTTAATAAAAAGCCTTCCTGCATTGAGATCATTATAGAAGACAGCGGGATCGGTATCGCGGAAAGCAAAAAACACAAAACAGTAAACCAGAAACAACATTCAGGACGGGGGATCACCAATACGATGGAACGGATAAAGATATTGAATGAACTGTATCACCAGGACATTACCTGCATTGTGGAAGACAAAGTATCGCCGGATCATGGCGTAAAAGTAAAAATGACCGTCCCGCTTTTAAAAAACAAAACAGCATGAGAATTAAGAGCATTATCGTTGATGACGAATTAATAGCCAGGGAAGTATTGGAAAACTACCTGAAAAAATACTGCCCGGTGGTGGAAGTGATCGGAACGGCACAGCATATTAAGGAAGCCGTGCCCATGATAAAATCATTGCAACCTCAATTGGTTTTCCTGGATGTGGAAATGCCTTTTGGTAATGCATTTGATATCCTGGAAGCCTGCCAGGACCAGCGTTTTGAGACCATATTCATCACTGCTTATTCGGAGTATTCATTAAAAGCACTGAACCTCAGCGCAGCTTATTATATCCTTAAGCCGATCGACATTACCGAACTCGTTGCAGCCGTTAACAGGGTGCAGGAATCCATTCTTAAAAAGGAAGAATTTAACCGTACCCGGGTTTTGCTGCAGAACCTGAAGCTTAAGCCTGAAAAGCAACAGATCATACTGCCAACACTCAATGGCTTTGATATCATTAAAACAGAATCCATCACCAAACTACAGGCCAACGGCAATTTTACAAATGTTTACCTGGCGGACGGATCCTGTAAGATGATCTGCAGGTTCCTGAAACATTTTGACGAATTACTGGATGCACCCTTTATCAGGATACACCGCTCGTTCATTGTAAACCTCAACTTCATCAGATCTTATTCAAAGAGTGCAGGCGGTTTTGTAACCATGCTTGATGGTTCCGAATTTGAGGTGTCTGCTACTTATAAGGAACAACTCCTGAAAAAACTCGGCGTTTAACACTTTTAAATTGTCGTAAAACCTACCTTTATTTGTCGTTTTTACACAGCATATGTTCCTGGAAGATGTCGGATGTTTGCATTGTAAAACGATTATTTAAATAAAAAATAAAAACAATGGAAACGCAACAAAGAACAGTTCTCACCGTAGAGAATACCATCAATGCACCTGTTGAAAAAGTATGGAACCTATGGTCAAACCCAGGGCATATTACCAAATGGTGCAGCCCATCAGACGACTGGCATACACCAAGTGCGGAAAATGACCTGCGCACGGGTGGTAAATTCATGTCAAGGATGGAAGCCAGGGATGGCAGCATGGGTTTTGACTTCGGCGGAGTTTATGATGAGGTGCGGAATAATGAATACATTGAATATACAATTAGTGACGGCAGAAAAGTGAAAATAAATTTCACGCCGCAAGGCAACAGCACTAAGGTTGTTGAAAGCTTTGAAGCAGAAGACATGAACCCGATCGAAATGCAACAGGGTGGCTGGCAGGCGATCATGGATAGTTTTAAGAAATACGCTGAAGCAAATAGCTGATGATTTTTTTAACCACATAGAAACATAGGAACAATAGATGAACGGTACCTATGCTTTCTATGTTTCTATGTGGTTCAAAAACAAAAAAAGCCGCAGGTAACAGAAAAGCAGAAGATACCCAGCAGTAGTTTTTTAAAATTTCTCATAATATTAATTTTATTGGGTTATAGACCTTGTCAATTGAAGAAGGTTTACCCGGGCTTATTTTTATTATTGAGGGGCCGGATTTTTTACCAAGTATATCTACTACAAATACAAATTGGAATGGGTCAAACCTCAGCTTGGCTTAATTTTTGCTCATTTTTTGTGCTTCAAATCCAATCCTATGAGAAAAATATTGAGTCCCGCCGGAGTCCTTTGTCCTTTTTTAGTAGCCCTCCTCGTATTCGTTTCCTGTAGCAAGGACGATTCAGATAATAAATCACTGATCACGCCGGGTAATGGGAGTGGAGGGGGAAATATTATATGTACCGCTACCAAAGCGGCAGCCGAAAATATTCAAGTCTTCCCCTCAGATAACCCATGGAATAAAGATATTTCCTCCTCAACCATCGATCCATACAATACACAGATCATTGCAGCTATTTCCGCTCCGCCAATAAAAGCAGATTTCGGAAGTGGCTTATGGCAGGGTGCACCCATCGGCATTCCTTATATTATTGTGTGCGGTAACCAACCCCGGGTAGCAATTAATTTTACAGATTACGGAGATGAAAGTGACCCCGGCCCTTATCCCATGCCCATAACAGCACCCATTGAAGGAAACGGCAATGGTGATGCTCATGTCATTGCAGTTGATATAGAAAATAAAAAATTATATGAACTTTTCTATGCCCGCGTAAATGGCAATCACTGGGATGCATCTTCGGGCGCAATATTTGACCTTAAATCAAACCAGATGCGTTCCGAAACATGGACCTCGGCTGATGCTGCAGGTTTACCCATTTTCCCCGGCCTGGTGCGTTATGAAGAAATTCAGAAAGGGGAGATCGACCATCCGATAAGGTTCACACTGACCAGCAGTAATGTAAAGCCCGCATATATTTATCCTGCAAGGCATAAAGTGAACAGCACAGGGGGTCAATACAGTTTACCATTTGGCGCAAGAATAAGATTGAAAGCAGGTTTTGATATTAGTGGCTATTCAGCAACCAACCAGGTCATTTTAAGGGCAATGAAAAAGTATGGCCTCATACTTGCCGACATCGGCAGCAACCTCTACATAACCGGTGCACCGGATGAAAGATGGAACAATGATGACCTGCGAAAACTCGGACAGGTTCATGGAAGCGATTTTGAAGTAGTGAAGTTCAATAATTGATCAGAAAATCATCACAGGAAATTGTAGTTTTGAAAAAAAAAGATGAGCAAGTATAATACCTTCCTGGCCATTTTTATTATCTCCTTTATTTCGATGATCGTTTTCCTTATCGTTTACCTGCAGGCTGTTTTTGGATTTGCTTTTCATGCCGATGAATATACCAGACACAATCCTTTGGAAGTATTGAGTACCATTTTCTCACCTGCAGTTGTTGCCTCGGGCATCATCATGGGTGTGAGCAGCCTTATTTACCGGGTTTTGGGAATTGTATATGTTGCAAAGAGCAAAACAGTTTCAGACGGTGAAAAAGCATTATGGATAATCGGCTTCATCATTATGGGCTTCATAACAGGTATTGTATTCCTTGTTATGGCGAAGGGCAGGAAGTTCACAGAATGACTCACCACCTGCCGAATGATGAATGGTAGACCCCTCCGGGTAATTTCCTGTTAACTTACAATCCAGTTTTTACTTAAGTAGCTAAGAGCTGAGAAGAGAAAAGGAGAAAACTTCATTTGAAACTTCAACTCTTTTTCTCCTTGTACCTCTTAGTCAATAACAATAAAACAAGTTTATGAAAAGAATTGCCTGCATATGCGTCATTTGCCTATTTACCACCGTTTCATTTGCACAGGAAGCAAAACAAAAAATTGAGAGGGCATGCCTTGATTATATTGAGGGTTTTTATGAAGGTGATACCGTAAAGCTGTCACGCAGCATTAAGCCATCACTATATAAGTTTGGCTACTGGAAAAATAAATCAGGGGCCTATGATCCGGATGGGCACATGACCTTTCAACAGGCAAAAGACTATGCAAAAAAGGTAGCTGATAAAAAGAACTTCGCCAAAGAAGGTAGTCCAAAAAAAGTGGAAGTGCTGGACATCATGAACAGCATAGCTTCAGCAAAAGTTACCGCATGGTGGGGTGTTGATTATATCTTACTCTCAAAGCAAAACGATAAATGGATGATCGAGCAGGTACTTTGGGAAGGACCTTTGGAGAAATAATAAACGCTGTTGTTGGTCGCCTGACCGGCTACTATTACTTCAAAAACCTGTATGTCCATTTTACCAAAAAGCTGTTACGGGCATTCCCGCCTGAAAAAGCATTATCATAAAGACTTTTGAACAAAGGCGATTCAAGTTCATTATTAGCATCGGGTGTATTTCCCTGTGCCCATACAATAAAGAATTCGGAACCCGGCCTGTATTCCCACCTCAGCACAAGGTTTGAACGGAACTGCACAAAGTTGAAATCGGGTTTGCTAAAACTATAATCTGTAATGCCATCCATATTTTCATCAACGGCATAAGTACCATTGCTGAGGCTGATCTGGTTGTTATTATAAGTTGTGAAGCGGTCATTATATTTTTTCGCCAATGGATCTGAAACATAGGCAAAGTTTGAATAAGCCGGCCTGGTGATGAAGGGCTGCCCGTAAAATTGTATGGTAAGATCCGGCGTTATATTATAATTGACCCTGGCGGTAAATCGTATGGTCTTTTGTTTTACCTGTCCTACAACAGTACGTGTATTGTTATTAAAAATAATACTCCGCACAAACTGGTCCTGCCTCCGCCAGTAATATTCATAGCTGGCGCTCAGGTTTATACTAATCGCATTGATGGGTACAAGATTAATGAATGGGCCGGCGTTATACACATCCATCGTATTCCTGAATCCCCAGAACCTGAAGAGGTTCAACCCGCCGGATATTTTTTTCCTGGTGTCGGTATTCACATAATAATTCCAGCCGATCCCATCAGGACGACGCAATGAACCTGCACCCCTTAATGCCGTGTTTGAAACATCATAAGGATTCCAGGTAACACCCGTACCCGATCCCCAGTTATTTTTAAAAACGGCATGCATGTTAATATTATACTGGCTATACAAAAGCTTACCGGCAAAATCCCACCTGAACCAGTGATTATAATTCAAACGTGCATTACGGAAAATAAAGAAAGGTTGCTGGTACTGAACGCCTGCCCATGTCCAGTGGTTGATCTCGTTGGAAGTAAGCATGAAGCCGATATCATTCAATTCAAGTTCCGGTGACCGGAAGGTGACACCCGTTTCAAATTTAAATACCTGTCCCATCTTTCCCGGTTTGCCGCCGATCTTTGCCAATGCTATATTACCACCCATACCTGTTAACGAGGTCCGGTTGGTATCAAGCGTTGATTCCTTTGCATTTGGCCGCTGGAAAAGATGTTCAAATGCGGTTTGTGTGCGGTATATGGCTTCTTTCGTACCATTTACATTGCTGTATATCGCATTACCTTTTATATACCAGGTACGGTTCTTCCAGTAATGTATGAAATCGATCCCGCCTGTATAAGCACTGCGGTGGAGCTGGTTATCCAAACCATGCTCACGGTTCACTGCGGTAAAAATGCCACCGATGATGGTATTGCCACTATTAATATCTTTTTGCAGCCTGCCAACAAAATAACTCGTAAAGGGCTCCACCAGTTCTTTCCTTTCTTCCCCGGCTTTATTAATGGTTGCTTTTTCACGCTCAGTAAGCGCTTCCATCACGCCGATGCTCCAGCCCTTTTTGGTTTTACCGCTGAATTTTGCAGCGCCAAGTATGCTGGTGCTTTGCGGGTGCTTCACATATTCACCTCCAACCGTATTCGGAAAACCATGAGGTGAACTACCGATGCGCCTGGAATAAAAAAGGAGATCGGCGTCATAATCGCCACCGGCCTGGGAACCTGTAAGCTGGTACTCAAAAATATTCCTGCTTTCAATAAAGAAAGGTCTCCTCTCCGCTAAAAAATTCTGGAAACCATCGATGCGTACCTGCGAAGGATCAGCTTCTACCTGCCCGAAATCAGGATTGATGGTAAAATCAAGTATGAGATCATTGGTAACTGCAAGCTTACCATCCACACCGCCCGTTAGTTTTGCGTCAGAGCCATCTGCGAAAGGATTGCCGGGTTGCTTTTTATATTTATCAAGTTGTGCAGTTACATAAGGAGCTATTTCTACCTGGCGATGCATCGGTATATTTTTTAACCCATGCAGTTCTCCAAATCCACTTACCCATACTCCCGAACCCTGGGGGATCATTTGCCAGATTGAGCGTTCTTCTTTTCGGAACAAGCGCCTGTTGATCTGTATACCCCACACCTTATCTGTTTCATTGCCGTAACGGAGCTGGCTTAACGGGATCTTTACCTCACCTGACCAGCCTTCTTTATTTATATTGGTCTTTGCAAACCATATCGGGTTCCAGCTTGCATCCCAATAAGAGTTGTTGTAAATGACCTCATCACTTCGTACACCGGAAGCAGAAAGCGTAAAAGAAAAACCACTGCGTAGGTCATGGTAACTATCTATATTGATCTCCACCCAGTCTCCCGGGAATACATCACGCCGGCCCATTCTTTTTACAATGGAATCAGGGGCGGAGTCAAGGCAGCGGTAGGCTATGTACAGGAATTTATTATCGTACAATATTTTGAAATTGGTTTGCTGGGATGGGGGAGCCGCTTCATTGGGCTGCGACTGGATAAAATCACCGCCCCAATCCACAGCATTCCACGCTTCTTCTGAAGGGATGCCATCCAATACGATGGGCGTACCTGTCAATCGCTGGGTAAAATATTTTTTCTTGATTATGACTGTATCCGCAGCACTAGCGTGGGCAGTCATGAACATAATGCAGGAGAGTCCTGCAAGCAGGCAGGTTTTGTTCATATGGCTATGATACTTTTGGCTTCAATGATACATTTGCCTTTTCAAAGCGAAAATGTAAAATACAACAGCGGTAATTTTCAAATATGTTTGGTAGGAATAAATTCACCCACACACAATATTTACATTGCGGATGAACGGGCGATGATGAAGAGAAAATATCAGTACTTTACAGTTATCAAAATACAAAGCCATGCCAGTTTCCAACAGGAGAGATTTTTTAAAGTTATCGGGACTGTCTATTGTTCCCGCCATATTACCTTCAACAACTTTATTCGCCAAACAACAGCCGGGTGAAGAACCGTTTGCCGATGAAGCCCGCATTGATCTTTTCGGCGATGGCAGGATGTATTCCCCCGCCGAATATATTGATGTGCTGAAACAAATGAATACGGTAGCTCCAATAGAAAGAGATGGCTATGGAAACGGTGGGGCCGTGGCTGCACTGGAAAAAAAAATCGAAACGATAACTGGAAAAGAGAAAGCTATATTCATGCCCAGTGGTACGATGGCCAACCAACTTGCTATCGCCGTGCTTAGCGGGGAGAACACAAAAGTATTTGTGCAGGACCTCAGCCATGTTTACCGTGATGAAGCAGACGCGGCACAATCTGTTTTTGAGAAGAGGCTGATGCCGCTTGCCATGGGACAAACTTATTTTACTGCAGACATGCTAAAAGAAGCCATTGATTCGCTCGGCAGCCTGGAAGTTTTCAAATCAGGTATTGGTGCTGTAAGTATTGAAAACCCTGTAAGAAGGGCCGATGGGAGATTGGTTCCCATTGGGGAGATAAAAAAGATCAGCGTTTATTGCAGGACAAATAATATCAAACTTCATCTCGATGGCGCAAGGATATATATGTCTGCTGCATGGGAGGGTACAAGCATAAAAGAATATGCTTCTTATTTTGATACCATGTATATCTCTTTATATAAATACCTGGGTGCAGCAGCGGGTGCCGTTCTTTGCGGTGATAAAGCGGTAATAGAAAAAATGCCCCACCTCATCAAGATACACGGCGGCAACATGTACAGTAACTGGTGCAATGCCGCCATGGCCATGCACAGGCTGGAGGGCATCGATGAAAGGATGAAAAATGTTGTCAGCCGCTCTGCAGAAATTTTTGCAGCCATCAACAAAATGCCGGGCATTAAGATCACGGCACTGGATGGTGGCACCAATATTCACCAGTTGCAGCTGGCAAAGGAAGTGGATGGAAGAAAACTCCAGTCTAAATTACGAACTGACTACTTTATCCGCATGCCGGGCACCGATAAAAGCAATAAAACTTTCATCACCGCAAATGAA